>JBIIGF010000245.1:0-4273 GCA_044236665.1 Aestuariivirga sp.
CGGGCCGGGTCGGCAGTCCGGAAGCTCCGGGCTCCCAGCCATACGCCGGCAATCAGGGCTGGCAGGAATGCCAGTGTCAGGATCAGCGACTGTTCCGTCACCAACCCCTCGCGGCCGAGAAAGCCCAGCCCGATCAGATCGGTGATCAGGAAATAGGCTATGAGCGAGGCACGGCCCGTGGCATGGCCGGCCGGGCTGGCAAAATAGAACAGAATGACCGGCGGCCCGCCGATGCCAAAGGCGCCGTTGGCAAGTCCCGCCGCCGTTCCCGCAGCCAGCGTGGCAGGCGCCCCCGGCATCGATGTCAGTGAAAAGCCGCGCCACAGCAGAAAGGTGGCGGCCAGAACGAAGGCCGACAGCGCCATGGTCATGGGAGCCTGCGGCAGGTTCGCCAGGGCGTGGACGCCTATCGGCGTGCCGATGAGGCTCCCCAGGATCAGCGGCAGAAGGGAGCGCCAATGCACCTCCCGCCAGATGGACGGCAACATGTGCAGGCTTGCCGCCACCTCCAGCATGAAGATGGAGGGGATCACCTGCGCCGGGCTGAACACGAGGGAGAGAGCGGTTATGGACAGAAGCGAGAAACCGAAGCCCGAATAGCCCCGGACAATCGCCGCGAGAAAGACGATGCCCGCTGCGAGGGCGAGATGCAGAAGATCGGGCATGGAGCTGTGGGTCCGGCACTGGAATGGGGGCTGGAGAACAGCACCGGCCGCGGCAACGCGACAGGGCCAGTTCGAGAAGGATGGTGGGACGGGAGGACGGGATCTCCTTTAACCTTTACGGCAGAGAATCGGTGGCCGCCGTGGCTGGCAGGGAGCGCCACGGTCGCCTCCGGGCGGGGCATGATTGGCGATTCCGCGTGATTCCCGCCGTGCGCTGCACATGTTAATGTCTTCCGGCGCCGGAAAAATGCGTGATTGCTGCAAATTTCGCACGTTTTCTCTGGAATTTGGTGTTGACTGCACCGGGTTGCGGGGGTAGATACGCCCAGCTTTCCAACGGCAGGCAGTCGGTGCTCCGCGCATCGAAACGCTTTCGCAGAAGGCGAAGACGAAACATTCAAGGTCACGACCCTATGGGCCCTGCCGGCTCGAGGGTCCTCTGGTTTTGGAGCACTGCGCAGTCCAAGAGCCCGGACCGCGTCGGTGTTTTTGTTATGTGCAATCGGGTTCGAAGGTAGAGACAAGGCCACAATGCCGACGATCAACCAGCTTATTCGCAAGCCGCGCCAGGCGCCGACCTATCGTAACAAGGTTCCGGCGATGCAGGCCTGCCCGCAGAAGCGCGGCGTTTGCACGCGCGTCTACACCACCACGCCGAAGAAGCCGAACTCGGCGCTCCGCAAGGTGGCCAAGGTTCGCCTCACCAACGGCTTCGAAGTCGTGAGCTACATTCCCGGTGAAGGCCATAACCTGCAGGAACACTCCGTGGTGATGATCCGCGGCGGCCGCGTGAAGGACCTTCCGGGCGTCCGTTACCACATCATCCGCGGTGTTCTGGATACGCAGGGCATCGTGAAGCGCCGTCAGCGCCGTTCCAAGTACGGCGCGAAGCGTCCGAAGTAAGATCGGGGAGATTTAGATATGTCGCGTCGTCATCGCGCCGAGAAGCGTGAAATCAATCCGGATCCGAAGTTCGGCGATCTCGTCGTCTCGAAGTTCATGAACAACCTCATGTATGAGGGCAAGAAGTCGGTTGCCGAAGGCATCGTCTATGGCGCCTTCGACAAGATCCAGGCGAAGGCCAAGCAGGATCCGGTTCAGGTGTTCCATGATGCGCTGAACAATGTTGCTCCCGCCATCGAGGTGCGTTCCCGCCGTGTCGGTGGCGCCACGTACCAGGTTCCGGTTGAAGTCCGCGCCGAGCGCCGTCAGGCCCTTGCGATCCGCTGGATCATCACCGCCGCCCGCAACCGCAATGAAACCACCATGGTGGACCGTCTGTCGGGCGAGCTGCTCGACGCCGCCTCCAACCGCGGCACCGCGGTGAAGAAGCGCGAAGACACCCACAAGATGGCGGAAGCGAACCGCGCCTTCTCGCACTACCGCTGGTAAGAGATACAGGACACCAAGACTATGGCCCGCGCCCACCAACTCGAGGACTATCGTAACTTCGGCATCATGGCTCACATTGATGCCGGCAAGACGACGACCACCGAGCGCATCCTCTATTACACCGGCAAGTCGCACAAGATCGGCGAAGTGCACGACGGCGCTGCCACCATGGACTTCATGGAGCAGGAGCAGGAGCGCGGCATCACCATCACCTCCGCCGCCACCACCGCTTTCTGGAACGGCAAGCGGATGAACATCATCGACACCCCCGGCCACGTGGACTTCACGATCGAAGTCGAGCGTTCGCTGCGCGTGCTCGACGGCGCGGTCTGCGTGCTCGACTCCAACCAGGGCGTTGAGCCCCAGACGGAAACCGTGTGGCGCCAGGGCGACAAATACTCGGTTCCGCGCATCGTGTTCTGCAACAAGATGGACAAGACCGGTGCGTCCTTCGAGCAGTGCATCAAGGACATCAAGGAGCGCCTCGGCGCCAGGCCGGTTCCGATTCAGCTGCCGATCGGTGCTGAGACCAACTTCAAGGGCATCATCGATCTCGTCCGCATGAAGGCCGTTGTGTGGGAAGACGAGGCGCTTGGCGCCAAGTTCCATGACGAGGACATTCCGGCTGACCTGATGGACGCCGCCGTTCAGGCTCGCGCCGAGATGGTCGAAGCCTGCGCCGAACTCGATGACCAGGCCATGGATGATTATCTCAATGGCAAGGAACTCGACATCCCCACCATCAAGAAGCTGCTGCGCAAGGCCGTTCTGACCGGCGCCTTCTTCCCGGTGCTGTGCGGCTCGGCTTTCAAGAACAAGGGCGTTCAGCCTCTGCTCGACGCGGTTGTCGATTACCTGCCGTCGCCGCTCGACCGCCCGGCCATCAAGGGCATCGATCCCAAGACCGGCGAAGAGGTAACGCGTCCGTCCTCGGACTCCGAGCCGCTGTCGCTGCTCGCCTTCAAGCTCATGGATGACCAGTACGGCATCCTGACCTTCTGCCGCATCTATTCGGGCGTGCTGACCAAGGGTTCGTCGCTCCTGAATTCGACCCGCGAGAAGTCCGAGCGCGTTGGCCGCATGGTTCTCATGCACGCCAACAACCGCGAGGAAATCTCGGAAGCCTATGCCGGCGATATCGTCGCCCTGGTGGGTCTCAAGGAAAGCCGCACTGGTGATACGCTCTGCGATCCCGCCAAGCCCGTCATTCTCGAAAAGATGGAGTTCCCGGACCCCGTCATCGAGATGAAGGTTGAGCCCAAGACCAAGGGCGACCAGGAAAAGATGGCCGTGGCGCTGCACAAGCTGGCCGCTGAAGATCCGTCCTTCCGCGTTTCCACCGACTCCGAGTCGGGTGAAACGATCATCAAGGGCATGGGCGAGCTTCACCTCGACATCAAGGTCGACATCCTGAAGCGTACCCACAAGGTGGAAGTCCAGGTTGGCGCGCCGCAGGTTGCTTACCGCGAAGCCATCACCCGCAAGGTGACGAAGGACTACACCCACAAGAAGCAGACCGGCGGTACGGGCCAGTTCGCCCGCGTTATCCTCGAGATCGAGCCGAACGAGACGGGCGCGGGCAATGCCTTCGAATCCCGCATCGTCGGCGGCTCGGTTCCGAAGGAATACATCCCCGGTGTGGAAAAGGGCCTCAACTCGGTGCTGTCGAGCGGTCCGCTCATCGGCTTCCCGGTTGTCGACCTCAAGGTCGCGCTGATTGACGGTGCCTATCACGAGGTTGACTCCTCGGCCATCGCCTTCGAAATCGCCACCCGCGCCGCAATGCGCGAAGCGTTCGAGAATGCCGGCGCGGTTCTTCTCGAGCCGATGATGAAGGTCGAAGTGACCTCGCCGGAAGAGTTTGTGGGTTCCGTGATCGGTGACCTCAACTCCCGCCGTGGCCAGATCGTCGGCACGTCGATGCGCGGCAACGCCAACATCATCAACGCGCTGGTGCCGCTCGCCAACATGTTCGGTTACATCAACAACCTGCGCTCCATGAGCCAGGGCCGTGCATCCTACACGATGCAGTTCGACCACTATGCCCAGGTTCCGGGTCAGGTGGCCGAAGAGATCAAGAAGAAATACGCGTAATTAGCTGAAGAACGGAGACATCCGATGGCCAAAGAGAAATTCAACCGCGACAAGCCGCATTGCAACATTGGCACGATTGGTCACGTTGACCACGGCAAGACGTCGCTGACGGCTGCGATCAC
>JBIIGF010000246.1:0-4272 GCA_044236665.1 Aestuariivirga sp.
AGATCGCCAGCTTCTTCAATGGCTCCGGCCCCGAGGTTGCGGTCAAGGATGCCGCCGAGCACATCAACAAGTTCTGGGAACCGCGGATGCGCGCCGCCCTGCTCACCCACCTCGACAAGGGCGGCGAGGGGCTTGACGCGACCATCGTGAGCGCCGCGGGCCTCATCAAGAAGCCCAAGGCGGCAGCTTAACAACTCTGTGTTTTATTGCCGTCATTCCGGCGAAGGCCGGGGTGACGGAATGATGGGCCTACCGCGCCATCTTCCGCTTCGCCTTCGGCAGGCGCCACAGGTGGTCCACAAGTTCGTCCACCGTGATGCCCTCTTCCGAATAGGCCTCGCCCGCCACAGTGATGCCGGCCTCCGCCACGGTGTCCGTGCGGCCCGATACCAGCGGGTGCCACCACGGCAAGGACTTGCCCTCGTCCAGCAGGCGGTAGGCGCAGGTGGCGGGAAGCCAGCCGAGCGAGCCCACATTCTCCGGCGTCAGCGCCACGCAGTCCGGCACCCTGGCGTGGCGGTTCGCGTAATCCGTGCAGCGGCAGGTTTCAAGGTCGAGCAGCTTGCAGGCTGCACGGGTATAGAGATACTGGCCGGTGTCCTCGTCTTCCAGCTTGTTGAGGCAGCAACGGCCGCAGCCATCACACAGCGATTCCCATTCCGCCCGGCTCATCTCGGCAAGGGATTTGGTTTTCCAGAAAGGCGGCGCGTTCACCATGTTGTGCTTATGCCACGGAACAGCGGCGGAAAGTCAACCTCCGGCACTGGTGCTGGCCCCCGGCTCACGCTAGCCTTCCGGATTGGGAGGCGCGTTTTGGTCACAATCGCCCTCTATTCGGCTGGCAGTTCCCTGAACGGTTCCGTAACGCGTGTCAAAGATTCCGCCCCGCCAATCATTGTCCGGAAAGCTGTGGCGGGCCGATTCCGCCGTGAGCACCGCAGTCTTTGAAAGCTGGGACTTTCTGAAGCGCACGCACTCGGCCTATCAGTCCTTTCTCACGCGCTTCCGGCTGCGCGGCCCCAAGCGCCTGTTCGTCGATCTCGTGGATGATGTCCTGACCTTTGGCGTGATTGCCTGTTTCGTGGCGCTCGCCTACGCGCTCCCGCCGTTTTCCGGCACGGGCGACGTGTGGAACCGCGGCCGCGAATATGCCGTCACCTTCACCGATGCCAGTGGCGAGATCATCGGGCGGCGCGGCATCCGGCAGGACGATGCGATTCCCCTCTCCGAGATTCCGCCGCACATGATCAAGGCGGTGCTGGCCACCGAGGATGCCCGCTTCTTCGACCACTTCGGCGTTGACGTCATCGGCACGCTGCGCGCCATCATCCAGAACGCCCGCGCCAATGATGTGGTGCAGGGCGGCTCCTCCCTCACCCAGCAGGTGGCGAAGAACCTCTTCCTCTCCCCCGAGCGCACCATCCGCCGCAAGGTGCATGAGGCCTTCCTCTCGCTGTGGATCGAGGCGCGCCTCTCCAAGGAGGAGATCCTCAAGCTCTATCTCGACCGGTCTTACATGGGCGGCGGCGCTTATGGCATCGAGGCTGCCTCGCAATTCTATTTCGGCAAGTCGGTTCGCGACGTCACCCTGCCGGAAGCCGCCATGCTGGCGGGCCTGTTCAAGGCGCCCACCAAATTCGCGCCGCACCAGAACATCGACCTGGCCCGGGCCCGGGCCAATACGGTGCTCTACCGCATGCTGGATTCCGGCTTCATCACGCAGGGCGAATTGCTGGAGGCGAGGCGTCAGCCCGCCGTGGCGATCGAGCAGAAGATTGCCGACAGTCCGAACTGGTTCCTCGACTGGGCCTACCGGGACACGCTGGCCCTCATCGACAAGAAAGGCCTGACCGGCGACTTCGTGCTGGAAGTGAAGACCACCATTGACCTGCCTCTGCAGACGGCGGCGCAGACCATCGTCAATGAGGAACTGGCGCTCAACAGCGAGGCCTTGCACGTCTCGCAGGGGGCCGTGGTGGTGATGGCGCCGGATGGCGCGGTCCGGGCGCTGGTCGGCGGCAGGGACTATGAAACCAGCCAGTTCAACCGCGCAACCGACGCGCTCCGCCAGTCGGGGTCCTCCTTCAAGCCCTTTGTCTACATGGCGGCCCTGCTGCATGGCTACACGCCCGGCGACACGGTGGTCGATGGGCCCGTGGCGGTGGGCAACTGGGCACCGCGCAACTATTCGGGCAAATATGCCGGCCGCACCACGCTCACCGATGCGCTGGCCCATTCCTATAACTCCATTCCGGTGAAATTGATGATCGACATCGGCCGCAGCGCCATCATCAACACCGCCCACCTCGCCGGAATCCAGGGCCAGCTCGAAACCTGGGCGCCGATGGTGCTGGGCACCAGCGCCCTGACCCTCATCGACCTCACGTCAGGCTATATTTCCTTTGCGTCGGGCGGCTATGCCGCAAGGCCCTATGCCGTGCTGGACATCCGCCGCTCCAACGGCGACCTGCTCTATGCGCGCGACAGTGATCCCGACAGCAGTGGCCCGCCGCATCGCGTGTTTCCGGAAGAGAAAGTGGCCGAACTCAATACGATGATGGCCGCCGTGGTGAAGTCCGGCACCGGCCGCCGGGCGGATCTGGGCTTTGCGCCGCAGGGCGGCAAGACCGGTACCAACCAGGGCTACCGCGATGCCTGGTATATTGGCTACACCGGCCACTACGTCACGGGCGTGTGGGTTGGCAACGACGACTTCACCCCCATGAAGGATGTGACGGGCGGCCTCCTGCCCGCCCCCATCTGGCAGCGCGTCATGGTAGAGGCGGAGCGCGGGCTCACGCCCATCGGCCTCGCCGGGGTTCCCTATGATGCGAGCTACGCAGCCGCCGCGCCGCTGCCAAGCGAGGCAGGCGCGGAAGACATCAGCGGCGAGGCGGCCCAGGCCCAGGGCGCCAACACCCCGCCGCAGATGGGCGAGGATGTGAACAGCGTGCTGAACGGCATGTTCGACCTGTTCGAGGACGCGCCGGCCGCCACCGCAGCAGCGGCCACCGCCGCCGCGGCAACGGCGGCAGCGGCAAGGCCGAAGGCTGCCACGGGGCAGCAAACCCTTGTGCTTCCCAAGGCGAATGTGGAGCAGCCCGACACACGGCGGCAAAGGCCCCGCATCCTGGAGCAGATCTTCGGGGAGGAGGAAGACGGCGAGCAACCGCGCGAGGAAAAGCGCAAGAAGAAGAAAAAGAAAAAGAAGAAAACCCTGTTCGAGAGCATCTTCTGACATCTGACATGCGCCGCTTCATCTGGGCCACATCATATCTCGCGGGCGGCATAGCCGCCGGATGCCTGTCGGCCTTCGTGCTGATCCAGTCGGCGGGCGTCGAAGCCGTCACCGATGACCCGCCATGGGTCAGCCGGGCGGAAGGCATTGCCGGCGGGCAGTCCTTCCTGGTGCGCGCCCACTACATGATGGAAGGCCGGCTTCCCCCCGCCCCGGGACAATTGACCGAAGCCACGGCCGAAACCGACGCCGATGGCCGGCCGCTCACCAGCAACTGCATGTACCGGCTCTCCGCACCGGGGCCGCTGCCTGCGTGGTGGAGCCTGAGCGTAACCGGCGGGGCTGATGCACGGGCGCCCCTGCAGGCCACGGCGGACAGCGCCAGCGTCATCCGTGAGAGCGATGGCCGGGTCACGGTGATCGCCGCTGCCACGCCGCAGCCCGGAAACTGGCTACGGGTTCCCGGCACGCGCCGATTCACGCTGCTTTACTCGGCTCTGGCCCAGGGGCCCGATGCCGCCGCCCCGCCCTTCATCATCACGCGGGAGGGCTGCCCATGAGGGCGCATCTGTTCTGGGCCGCCGCGGCACTCGCGGCCGCGATTGCGGCTCATGCCGCCTTCACCCTCTATGTGCCGGGTTGGTGGTTCTCGCGCAGCCTGGCCAAGCTTGCCGCGGTGCATGGTGAAAACACCTTCTTCATCCTTGACGGCGCGGAGCAGGCAAAGCTGTTTCCGGGCCTGCCGCGCTTCGGCGTCACAGGTGTGTGCCTGTTCGACCTGTCAAAGGGCGACGTCACGTTTTCCGCCGACCTGCCGGACGGCTTCTGGCTGACCACGATCTACACGAACAAGGCGGAGCCGGTCTATTCAGTGAACAATCGCCAGTCCGGCGAGAACATGTTCACGGTCCGCCTGTCGCAGGCGCCGGGCCTCCTCGAGCAGGTCATGCAGGCGACGCACAGGGAAACAGCGGAGATCGGCACGGGCTGGACCGTGCAGTCGCCGCAGGCTGGCGGGCTGGCCGTTGTCTGGT
>JBIIGF010000247.1:0-4270 GCA_044236665.1 Aestuariivirga sp.
CGGATCGACGTCTGGAATGACTCGTAACGATGCATCGTCTTGAGCGGCTTGATATTGGACAAGAGCTCGACGGTCTTGACGGTCAGTTCCTTGGTCGCGTCGGTCTGCTTGAAGCCGGCCTTCTTCGACATGACGACGAGGAAGCGCAGGCCCGATGTCATCACGGCGCCCACTGCGAGGCCGAGCAGGGCCAGGCGCCAGTCAACGAACAGCGTGACCGCGACGTAGAAGGCGGACTGAATCACCATGGCGCAGAATTGCGCCGAGAGCAGGTAGGCATCCCCGGCCCGTGTCGCTTCGCCGCTGATCGCGGTGGCGAACCTTCCGCTCGCCTGGCTGGAATAGAAGCGCCAGTTGGCATGGAACAGGGCATTGATGAGGCGCTGGCGCAACCGGACGGACACCTGCGCCGCCGCAACGCCGGCATAGGTCAGCGTCAGGAAGCTGATGATGGCCTTGAGGACCAGGGCAACGGAGATCAGCACCAGGATGGTTTCAAGGGTGGGCGGCAGGCCGGCGGCCAGCATGATCTGCTCCACCTTGTCACCGGCCGGCGAATCGCCGCTGGTGCCGCCTGAAACGATCGCGATGGCGGGCAGCAGTGCGGATATGCCGACTGCCTCACAGAGGGCCGCCAGCAGCAGCGACAGCAGCACCAGCACCGGGCGCGTGCCTTCCTCTCCGAAAAACAGTTTCACGATCTTGATCATGCGGAACGGACCTGTATCACACCCGGCGCGGCCTTTCACCCCGCCGTTCCTGCGCTTGCAATGCCGCCGGGGGGCGCGTAGAACGGCCCCCAAATCAGCGTTTTTGCGCTTGCGAAGACCGGGTTTGGTTAGACAAGTTCTCAGGGATTGCAAGCCCTAACTGGCTTGGCTGCAGGCCAGGCCCAGCCCGGAACAATGCGGTTGGGGGCGCCCCCGCCGCAACCGGGCAGCGAAGGAGCAGACAAGTGGAGTACGAGCGCGGCATCGTCTATATCGCCGTCGGGGCAGGCTATGTACGCGATGCGGAACGCTCGGCCCGCAGCGCCAAGCGCGTCCATCCCGATCTTCCCGTGTGCCTGTTCAGCGACGTGCCCTCGACCGACCCGGTCTTCGACATCCGGCGCGAGATCAAGGACCCCCACCGCCGCTCGAAGCTCGATTGCATCCTGCAAACGCCATTCCGCGACACGCTCTATCTCGACTCGGATACGCGCGTCATTGCCAGCATCATCGAGCCATTCGGCCTGCTGGGCCGCTATGATCTCGCCGCCTGCCACGTCGAAAACCGCCATCCGGTATCTTCCGCCACGGCGCGGCTCAAGGGAGAGGATGTGGAGCCGGGCTTCACCGGCTTCAACGGTGGCGTTTTCTACTACCGCATGAATGACCAGGTCCGTGGCTTCTTCACGCGGTGGGCCGAGGAATACCGCCGGGAGAACGCCAAATGGGACCAGCCCATCATGCGCCGCCTGCTCTGGGACATGCCTGACGTGAAGGTGATTGCCATTCCGCCGGAATTCAATGTGCGTACCCTGCGCGGCCTGTTGTTCCGCTCCGCCAATGAGAGCCAGGCGCGGCTGCTGCACCTTCCCTGGTACAAGTCCACCGATTCTGTGGCGTGGCGGCTGTGGCGCACCATCCGGACCCTGCGCGTCTATCCCGGCAATGCGGTCACCATGATCCGCGCCTTCTTCATGTGAGATCATGCGAAAGATTCTGATCACCGGCACGGCGGGCTTCATCGGCTACCATCTGGCGGAACGTCTGCTGGCCGAGGGAATGACCGTTCACGGCTATGACGCACTCACCGACTACTACGACGTGTCGCTGAAGAAGGCCCGCCACGCGCGGCTCGCGGAACGGCCGGGCTTTTCGGCGACGCTCGGCCGCCTCGAGGATGCAGACCTGCTCGCCCGGACGGCGGATGCCTTTGTGCCGGATGTCATCGTTCACCTGGCCGCCCAGGCCGGTGTCCGCTACAGCCTGGAAAATCCACAGTCCTATGTCGAGACCAACGTGAACGGCACCTTCAACGTGCTGGAGTGCGCCCGGCGGCTGAAGGTCGAACATTTCGTCTTCGCGTCCACATCCTCCGTATACGGCGGAAACACTCGCATGCCGTTCCGCGAGGCCGACAAGGCCGATCAGCCGCTCACCATCTATGCCGCCACCAAGAAGGCGGGCGAGGCGCTGGTTCATTCCTATTCCCATCTCTGGGGCATTCCGGCCACGGGCCTCCGGTTCTTCACCGTCTATGGCCCGTGGGGCCGCCCGGACATGGCGCTGTTCAAGTTCACCCGCGCCATACTCGAGGGCCGCCCGGTCGACATCTACAATGGCGGAGATCTCTTCCGCGATTTCACCTATATCGATGATCTGACCCGCGCCATTCGCCTGCTGATCGACGTACCGCCCGTGAAGGGCAGTCCGGTCAGCGGCGATGACAGTCTTTCAGAGGTCGCGCCGTTCCGCACTGTCAATATCGGCAACAACGACAAGGTGCGGCTCCTCGATTTCGTGGCAGCACTTGAGGCAGCCATCGGCATTCCGGCTGAGCGCCACTTCATGGAGATGCAGAAGGGCGATGTCTTCGCCACCTGGGCGGATGTGAGCCTGCTCAGATCCCTGACGGGTTTCACCCCCGCCACCGACTACCGCGTCGGCGTGCGCCGTTTCGTGGACTGGTTCCGTGACTACTACAAGGCCTGATGGCACCGCTCCGCTCGGGGCTGCAAGGGATCTCGGCCGCGCGCTGGCCGCCGCCGGTTGCCGCTTTGTGCATTGGAAAAGCAACGGCCATCTTGCCGAGGCGCTGTCCGGCCAGACCGACATCGACGTGTTCGCCGATCCCGCTCAGAAGGCTGCGGTGCGTGAGTGCCTCCGCACCCAGGGCTGCCTGAAGCTTCAGGGCCAGCCATGGGCCAGCTATCCGGATGTGGAGGACTGGCTGGCCTTCGATGCCGAAACCGGGCGCTTCCTGCACCTCCATCTGCACTTCGCGCTGGTGACGGGCCTCCGGCGCGTCAAGCATCTGCGGCTTCCCTGGGCCGAGGCGCTGCTGGCCAATAGCGGCCACAGCCTCGACGCGGCGTGGCCGACGCCCACCGCCGAAATGGAACTGATGATCCTGCTGGTGCGCATGTGGGCAAAGATGCCGCCGCTGCGGCGCGTCTTCGGGCCGCGCCTGCCACGGCATGTGCGCGAGGAGTTCGACTGGCTCATGGGCCGCGCCGATCCAACCGCAGCGGCCCGGCTTGCCGCAACCCTGTTCCCGCAGGATGAAGCTGCGGCCATCGCGGCGCTGGTCGGTGGTCCTCTGCCCACGGACAAAGCCGCGCTGGCGCTGAGCCGCCGTCTCTATGGTACGGTCAAGGGCGCTTCGCGCATGCCGTGGCCCGTGGCGCTGCTCAGGTCGGGCTGGCTCAATCTCCGTGCGGTGGCCGCCAAGCGGTTGCGCAGGTTCCGGCCCGCCACCGTCACCGGCAAGCGGGTGGCGGGAAGGGGCCTCGTCGTCGCCTTTATCGGCAGCGATGGCTCCGGAAAGTCGACCCTCACCCGCGAAATGCGGGCATGGCTCCGCTACAAGCTTGACGTTCATGGTTATTACATGGGCTCGGGGCAAGGCAGTACCCGCCTTCTCGACAAAGCGCGCCATGCCGTGAAGGCGAAGACGAAGAAGACCAAGCAGCCCAAGGTACCGCGCGCTGCCGGAGAGGCGCCGCGCAAGCCGCCTGGCTTTCTCGGCCGCCTCGTGGCGCTTCATCAGTTGCCTGCCATCCGCGCCAAGCTGCGCGGCTTGAGGCAGGCGCGGCGTCTGGCGGAGGGCGGCAGCATCATCGTGCTCGACCGTTTTCCCCAAGCCCAGTTTCCGGGCATCTACGACGGGCCGCGCCTGCAGGACGGCCATGGTTTTGCCTGGGCAGCGCGCGCCGAACTGTCGGCTTTCCAGGAAGCGGCCAGCCTTGCCCCCGATCTCGTGTTGAAGCTGATGATTTCTCCTGACGTCGCCCATGCGCGAAAGCCTGACCACAATTTCGAAACGGTGAAGCGCAAGGCCGCGATCACCGGGCTGTTGGCCTTCCCTGGCTCGCAGGTCGTGGAGATCGATGCGGCACAACCGCTTGATCAGGTCATCCTCGCGGCGAAAAACGCGATCTGGCAGGCCATGCAGGTCAGGGCCAAGGCAGGGCCGCATGGCTGATCGGCAGCGCAGCGCCATCATCGAATTCGCCGGTCTGCCGGGGGCCGGAAAATCGACCATCGCGCGTGGCCTCCGCCCG
>JBIIGF010000006.1:0-15479 GCA_044236665.1 Aestuariivirga sp.
AGCGAGGATGGCGGCGTAGTCGGCGGCGCCCAGTTCCATCTGGCGGCGCCTCGCTCGCACTTCGGGGCTCGCCGTGATGAACAGCTTCACCTCCGCCTCCGGGCAGATGACGGTGCCGATGTCGCGCCCGTCCAGCACGGCACCCGGCTGCTGGCGTGCGAAGCTGCGCTGGAACGCCAGCAGCATGGCGCGGACCTCCGGCATGGCCGCGACGACGGATGCGGCCGCACCGACCCGTTCGGTCCGCAAATCGGCATCGGCGAATACTTCAGGATTGAGCGATGCCGCGGCGGCGCTTGCCGCCTCCGGTGTGATCGGTTCGCCCCCGGCCTTCAGCGCCGAAAGCCCCACCATGCGGTAGAGCGACCCGGTGTCGAGGAAATGATAGCCATAATGCCGGGCCAGTGCCCGCGCGATGGTGCCCTTGCCGGCCGCGGCGGGGCCATCGACCGCGATGATCATCGGGCGGGCTGCAGCCTGGCGCCCATGCCGTTCATCAGCCCGGTGAAATCCGGGAAGCTGGTGGCGATGAAGCGGCTGTCGTCCACCTTTGTTTCCGCCGCCGAGGCGAGCCCCATGATCAGGAAGGACATGGCGATGCGATGGTCCATATGCGTCACCACCGTGCCGCCGCCTCGTGCTCCGCCGCCGTCGACCTCCAGCCAGTCGCGGCCCGACCGCGTTGAAACGCCATTGGCCTTGAGGCCGGCTTCCACGGCGGCAAGCCGGTCGCTTTCCTTGACGCGCAGTTCCTCCAGACCCTCCATGCGGGTGACGCCGTCTGCAAAGGACGCGGCAACCGAAAGGATGGGATATTCATCGATCATCGAGGGGGCGCGCGCCGCCGGAACGGTGACGCCCTTGAGCTTCGAGGCCTTGACGTGAAGGTCGCCCACCTCCTCGCCGCCGGCGAGGCGCCGGTTCTCGATGGTGATGTTGCCGCCCATCTCGATCAGCGTATCGATCAGGCCGGTGCGTGTGGGGTTCAGCATGATGTTCTCGATCACGATGTCGGAGCCCTCCGTGATCAGCGCCGCCACCATCGGGAAGGCAGCGGAGGATGGATCGCCCGGCACGTCGAGATGCTGCGCGGTGAGTTCGTGCTGGCCCTCGATGTGGATGTGGCGGCCGTCCGCCTTCTGCTCCACCGTGATCTTCGCGCCAAAGCCTTTCAGCATGCGCTCGGTGTGGTCGCGCGTCATGGTGGGTTCGATGACCGTGGTGATGCCCGGCGTGTTGAGCCCGGCCAGCAGCACGGCGGACTTGACCTGGGCGGAAGCCACGGGAAGCGTGTAGGTGACGGGAACCGGGTTCTTCGCACCGTGCAAGGTGAGCGGCAGGCGGTTGCCCTCCGCCGTCTCGAACGTCGTGCCGAACTGGGAGAGCGGAACCGTGACACGGCCCATGGGGCGCTTCGAGAGCGAGGCATCGCCGATGCATTGCGCAGTCAGCGGCGTCGTGGCCATCAGGCCCATGCACAGGCGCACGCCGGTGCCGGAATTGCCGAAATCAAGCGGCCGCGAGGGCGACTTCAGCCCCGCAACCCCCACGCCCTGAACCCGCCACACACCATCCGTGCCGCGTTTCGCGTCGGCCCCCAGCGCCGTCATGGCCCGGGCGGTGTTGATCACATCCTCGGCCTCCAGAAGGCCCCGGATGGTGGTTTCCCCAATGGCAACGGCACCGAACATGAGCGCCCGGTGCGACATGGACTTGTCGCCCGGCACGCGGATTCGGCCCTTGAGGCCATGGGTCCTGGCGGAAACGAGGGGAAGGGGTTCGGCGGTATGGGAGCTGCTCATGGGCCATCCCGATACACGATGAATCAAAGCTCTGCCAGCCCCGGGTTTCTTGGCTTTTGACATTGCCCGCGAGAAGTGCCATGGAGCGGGCAATCAACGCTATTTTGCCGTCGAAAGGATCAACCGTGGTCAAGGCTGAACTCGGAACAAAGCGGACGTGCCCGTCCTGCGCCGCCCGTTTCTACGATCTTCTCAAGAACCCGATCGTGTGCCCCAAGTGCAACGCCAATTTCGTTGCGCCGTCGGTCCTGCCGTCGAAGGGCGACATGCCCGCCATGGCGCCTGCGCCGAAGCCGCGCGAAGTGGTGGCCGACGACATGGAAGTGACGGATGACGTGGAACTCGTGAGCCTCGAAGACGCCGAGGAGCCGGATGTGGGCGATGACGAGACCGCGGGCATCGAGGATGTGGATCTCGGCGAGGACGCGGGCGGCGACGAAGGTGAGGATGATACCTTCCTGGTCGAGGAAGAAGAGGAGGGCGACAACATGTCGGGCCTTCTCGATACCGGCGGCAAGGAAGAAGACGAAGAAGGCTGAAAATAGTTCTTGCGTGTTGACGGCGGCGGAACTAGGTTCCGCCCCGCTTCGCCACCCCCATGTGGCGTTCTGATGGTTTCAAGGGGTCATAGCTCAGTTGGGAGAGCGCTTGAATGGCATTCAAGAGGTCGGCGGTTCGATTCCGCCTGGCTCCACCATCTTCCCAGACATGAAATTCTTCCTGCACGAAGCGTCGCCGCGCTGGCGTTGTGCCGCGCCATGCGCTGCTGAAAGCGGTGAAGCGGGGGCTTCGGGCCGTGTGGACGCGCGCGCTCTGGGGGCCCCCGCCACGACACCTCGGAACCTGCGGCCAAAACCTTACTTGACGAAAGGAACGGTTTTCCGCAAATCGTTGCTGATGAAATGGATACTTTCTAGACATATTCCCGAAGCTGTGAGGGTGGCTGTATCCATTTTCGGAATCTACCTGTTTGCGTATTTTCTCGTCTGGGCAATCGTTTCACCCGTGCAACACACCATTCTGCCGGGCCTCACGCCGCTGGCCAGCCTGCTGTTCCTGCCGCATGGCGTGAGGGTGCTTGCCACGGCACTTCTTGGCCGGCACGCCCTGCCCGGCTTGGTGAGCGCCGAGTTGGCGGGCAACTATGTGTTCTGGGGCCTGTCGGACCCGGTGATGCTGTTTCTTCTATCCGCCACAAGCGGCAGCGTGACGTGGGTCGCGTTCGAAGGCCTGCGCCGGCTCGGCATAGACGCCTTCTATCCCAGCGCCTACGCCAGGCCACCGCCATTCAACGCCCTGCTTCTGGCGGCAATCGCAGCGGCCGTCATCAATGCCTTCGCCATCACGGCCATCCTCGAAGGGCCCGGCGTGGAGCAGCAAGTCACCCTCATGCTGGCAGCAATCGTCACGGGGGATGTGACCGGCTTTTTGATGACCATGATGATTGCCAGATGGGCCCTGCCACTATTGACCCGAAAACCGGATTAACAGCTTGCAGAAGATATATTTTGATGATAATATTATAAGCGTCGAATTCGCCGCCGGATTGTAATGAAGCCTTATGCCGATCTTCTCATCCGTATTCAGAACCTGCTGAATAACCTCGGCGGAAGCCCGGCTCTTGATCCGCTGTCGCGCAGCATTCTCCTGCATGTGGCCAGCAAGGAGGCAAAGGGTGAGCCGCTGCAGCTTTCCGACATCCGCTTCGACGCACAGTTCGGCAGCCAGGCGACAGCACTGAAACGCCTGCAGAAACTCATCAACCAGGGCTGGCTGTCCACCTCGCCCAACCCGCAGGATGGACGCGCCCAGCTTCTGGGCATCACGCCGAAAGCGGCGCGGCACATTTCCCTGACCTCGGAGCGGATCCTGAAAACCGTCGCTGAAAGAGACCGCCGCAGCTGACTCCCGGGCGACCGGCACCTCGTTATTCCGGCGGGTTTTTCAACTTATAAGCCACATCGACTAAGCAAGTGGGTTTAATTACTTTTGATTGCATGGCGCGGAGCTGATTTGCGCGCCATGGCAACAACACGTGAGAGGACCCCCATTAGCAGATGGAATACTTGAAGTTGCGGGCTATCATGGCCACGGCCGAAGAGGAGAGCGGGCTCAACGAACTCGGTTTCGCATCGCGCGAAATGCTGGTGGAAATCGCCATGGCCACCGAGATACGCGGGAAGCCCACCCAGGTGACGGATCTCACGCGCAGTGAACGCCACGGAACACTGCCAACCGTGGTCAAGCGGATCGCGGAACTGGTTGAGGGCGGCTGGGTCGTGAAGACGGAAAGCCCGGAGGATGGGCGCGCGAAGTTCCTGTCCCTCAGCCCCAGATCGGAAAGCATTTTCCGGAGAATGTCCAAGACAGTGCGCAGACACTGCACGCCGGACTGAGCGGCCGAGCAGACCAGGCGGCGGTTGCTGCCCCGCTCAGTCGCCGAACAGCTCGTAATCGTCCGGTTCCGCGGATGCCTCCGCGGGCTGCGGCACACCCCTTGCAAGGCGGTGGGCAAGACTCGCGAGTTTCAGCTGCGCAGTTGCCGCTTCCGCGTTCACCGCCCACTGCGGCGAGGCGAGCGAGGCGGTGACATCGGCAAAGACCGAAAGCGCGGCAAGCGTCTGGTTCATGATGTCGAGAAGCTGCAGGTTCTGCATGCTCTTCGCATCAAGCACCTCGGCATGGCGCTCGATCATGTCGTCCACCGAGGTTTCCATGTTCGCCGCCATGAGTTGCAGCGATTCGAGCTCGCGCGCCATCTGGCGCAGAAGAACCGGCAGGCCCACATCATGCGGGGAGGCCAGCCCCAGCCCCTCGGCCTGGCGTTGGGATGGCTGCATGTCAGAACAGCTCCAGTTCGCCGCCGCTGTCCGCCTGGCCGATTGCCGCAAAGCGTGGCTTTTCCTCCGCGGCGCGCACCATTTTCTGGCGCACACGGCCGGTGGTCGGCCAGAACTGGATACGCCGCCCGGTTTCTCCGCCGAGGCTGCCGCCAACGATCGGAATGCCTTCCCGCTTGAGGAAGTCCTGGGCGAACTTCGCATTGGCCGTGCCATAGTCACCGAGCCCCGCCATGGTGCGCGCGCCACCGAACAGCTTTGCCTCAAGGCGGTTGCGCGAAGCGCCGCACTTGAGCAGGCCGTTGATCAGCAGCTCCATGAGATGCACGCCGCGCCGTGCAACCTGTGGCGAATTCACGTCCTCGCCCGGCAGCAGGAAGTGGTTCATGCCGCCGACACCGGCTGCGGGATCATTGATGCAGGCGGCAACGCAGGACCCGAGCAAAGTGGTGATCGAGACATCGGGTGCGTTGGTGACATGATATTCGCCCTGCACGATGTTGATACGCTGGTTCTCCATGAGTGCCTCCTTACACCAGCTTGCCGACGACAGCTTCAATCGCGGCCTTGAGGGTGGCCGAGGTGAAGGGCTTGGCAAGGAAATTGTTGAGACCGAACTTCTTGCCCTCCTCGATCATGGCACGGTCGCCCTTGCCGGTGACGAGGATGAAGCAGCACTGGCGTGTCGGCCCGAATTCGCGCAGCGCCTTGAGCAGTTGCAGACCATTGAGCTTCGGCATGTTCATGTCGGAGAACACGATGTGGCACGGGCTGGCCATCATTGTGTTCAGCGCCTGTTCGCCATCGCCGGCGAGCACGATGTTCTTGATGCCGATTTCGTTGAGGCTGTCGACGAGGAGCATGCGGCTGACGGACGTGTCATCGACGACCATCACCTTGAGATGCTGCATGAAAGGCATAAGTTTCTCCGCTATGTCCTGCTTGCTGTGAGCGCAAGGATGGTTTCACCGATGCGCCCGAGTGGATATTGTGCTTCGACCGCGCCAAGCTCGGCGGCAACTTTCGGCATGCCGTAGACCACCGACGTCGCTTCGTCCTGGCCGATGGTCCGGCCGCCTTCGCGGCGGATTTCCAGCAGGCCCTGCGCACCGTCGCGGCCCATGCCGGTGAGCAGCACGCCGACCGCCCGGGGCCCGAGGGTGCGCGCCATCGACATGAACAACCGGTCAATCGACGGGCAGTGCCCGTTGACGGGGGCGCCGGGCTTCAGGCTGCAGGTCAGCACCATGCGGCCCGACACCTCGAGGTGGGAGTCTCCACCCGGCGCGATGTGGATGGTGCCTGGCGCGAGTTGCGCCCCGGATGTCGCCTCCACCACGCGCGGCGCACACATCTTGTCGAGCCGCATGGCAAGGTTCCTGGTGAAGACCGGCGGCATGTGCTGGGTCACCAGCGTGGGCGGGCAGTTGGCCGGAAAGGCAGTGAGAATGGAAATCAGCGCCTCGACGCCGCCAGTGGAGGAGCCGATGCCCACCACCTGGCCCGCCGGCTGATAGGGGCCGGAGAATGGCACCTTCGGCACGGTCTCGGGAGATGCCTTCCGGCGCCGCACCTTCGAGGCGATCTTCACCTTGGCGGGTAGCTCGTCGAAGCTGTCGGGATGTTCGGCCGTGGGCTTCACCACACAGTCGACAGCGCCGAGCGCCAGCGCCGCGACGGCGGTGTCGGTGCCCTGCGCGGTCATCGAGGACACCATCACCACCGGCATGGGGCGGAGGCGCATGACACGCTCAAGGAAAGACAAGCCATCCATTTCCGGCATTTCGACATCGAGCGTCATCACATCGGGGTCGAGCTGCTTGATCAACTCCCGCGCCTCGAGCGCCGACTTCGCGGCGCCGACGACTTCGATACCGGGATCGAGTTCAAGAACGCGCGCCACCAGCTGCCGCATGGTGGAGGAGTCATCGACCACAAGCACCTTGATCCTGCTCATCAGGACTGTCCTCCAACCTTGCGGTAAACCGTTGTGCCATCGATCTTGAATTGCTTCTCGGCCGGCCCCACCAGGCGTTCGGAGTGGCCAAGATAGAGGCAGCCGCCGGGGCGGATCAGCGAGGCCATGCGGGTCAGCATCTTCTTCTGCGTTGCCTCATCAAAATAGATGATGACATTCCGGCAGAAGATGGCGTCGAAGGGTCCGCTCATCGGCCATCCGCCCATGAGGTTGAGCTGGCGGTAGGTGACAAGCGCCCGCAACCCGTCATCGAGCTTCACAGCACCGCCGCCCACCGGCTCCAGCCAGCTCATGCGCAGGTCGGGCGGCACACTGCTCACCTCGTCCGACGGATAGATACCCCGCCGCGCCGTTTCGAGCACATGCGGATTGATGTCGGTGGCCAGCACGCGCACATCGTAGGAGCGCGCATCGGGAATCTGCGACAGAATGCTCAGGGCAATCGAGAACGGTTCCTGACCGCTCGAGCAACCTGCCGACCAGATGCGGAAGCGCTTGCCGGACCTGATGTCCTTCTGGGCGGGGCCGAGAAGCTTCGCCTTCAGGTGTTCGAAGTGGTGCGGCTCGCGGAAGAAGCGCGTCACATTGGTGGTGAGCGCCGCGATCATCTGGCCGCGCTCATCCGCACCGCTCTCGGACCCGATCAGCGCGCAATAGTCGCGGAAGCTTTCAAGGCCGAGCGAGCGCACCCGCTTGGCCAGGCGCGAGTAGACGAGGTTCGCCTTCGATGACGGCAGGTGAATGCCGGCATCCTCGTAGAGCGCTGAGGCAATGAACTCGAAGTCACCGGTATCGAAGCCAAACTCGCCTGCCGCGAGCGGCTGTGACCTTTGCGGTGTCACAGGTGTCGCGGCATGGCGCTTCATGCTGCTTCGAGCTCTGTGGCGGGCAGGACATTATCCAGCGAGATGACGGAGATCATCCGCCCATCCATGGCGATGACGCCGCGCACGAAGGTGCGCGCCAGGTTGGAGGCGACATCGGGCGTCGGCTGGATGGTCGCGTCATCGACCGAAAGAATGTCCGAGACGGAGTCGACGAGCAGGCCCGCCGCCTTCTCGCCCACCTGCGCCACGATGATGACGTGGCGAGCGGTGGGTTCCGTGCCGGGCAGGCCCAGCCTCACGCCGAGATCGACGATCGGCAGCACCACGCCGCGCAGATTGATGACACCGCGGATGTAGGACGGCGCGCGCGGGATGACGGTGGCCGGTGTCCAGCCGCGGATTTCGCGCACCGACATGATGTTGATGCAGAATTCAAGGCCACCGGCGCGGAAGGCAACGAATTCGGCCTCGCGGGCGAGGTCGTGGAGGGATTTCTCGATCATGGTTCAGCTCGCTTTTGCAAAGGGGATTTCCGCCGGGGTCCAGTCGTGGTGGCGAAGCCCGACGAGCGCATCGACATCAAGGATCATGGCAACGCGGCCATCGCCCAGAATGGTGGCGGCAGCGATGCCGTCGACACGCGTGTAGTTCGTTTCAAGACTCTTGATGACCACCTGGCGCTGGTCCTGAATATTGTCCACAAGCAGCGCGCTGCGCGTGCCATTCGCGGTCTCGATCAGGATGGCGACACCCTGGCGCACCTCGGAAGACGGCGGCCGGACACCGAGCTCGGCGCCGACATCAATCAGCGGCACCAGCGCATCCCGCACCCGGAGCACGAAGGAATACTCGCCCACGTGATGGATACGCGACTGCTCATGCTTGATGGTTTCGACGATGGCGGTGAGCGGAATCACATAGGTCTGCTCATCCACCGTGACGACGATGCCGTCGAGCACCGCCAGCGTCAGCGGCAGGCTGAGCGTGAAGGTGGAGCCCTGCCCCGGCGAGGAGGCGATGGTGATGCGCCCGCCCAGCGCCTGGATGGAGCGCTTCACCACATCCATGCCCACACCGCGGCCGGAGATGTTGGAAATCGCCTGCGCCGTTGAAAATCCGGGCAGGAACAGCAGATTGTCGATCTCGCTGTCGCTGAGCTGGGCATCAGGCTGCACCAGCCCGCTGGCGATGGCCTTCTGCAGCACGCGCGGGCGGTTGATGCCGGCGCCATCGTCACTCACCTCGATGATGACACGGCCGGAACGGTGCGCGGCCGCAAGCCGCACCGTGCCTTCCGGCGACTTGCCCGAAGCGACACGCTGTTCGGGGCTCTCAAGCCCATGATCCACCGCGTTGCGGATCATGTGGGTCAGCGGATCGGCCAGAAGCTCCACCACCGTCTTGTCGACTTCGGTGGCCTCGCCCTCGGTGCGCAGCCGCACGTCCTTGCCGGTGGCGTCGGCCGCTTCGCGCACGATCCGCGACATGCGCTGGAACAGCGGGCGCACCGGCTGGGCGCGGATCGCCATGACGCTTTCCTGGATTTCACGCGTCAGGCGCTCCAGCTCCTCGAGGCTGCTGATCACCTCGCGGTCACGCGCGTGGTCGGAATGAAGAACGCGCTGCGTGAGCATGGCCTGGTTGATGACCAGTTCGCCCACCAGGTTGATGAGCCTGTCCACCCGGTCCAGATCGACGCGGATCGTCGGCTGCACGGCGGTGCGGCTGTTGGCCCTGGGCGAAGCGGCTTCACCCGCGTCGGCACCCGCCTGGGCCGCGGCTGCCAGCGCCGACTGCGCCGCGGCGATCGCCGGGGCCTCATCGCTCACCTTCTTCAGGATCGTGGCGATGTCGAGTTCGCTCTTCTGCGTCCGCGCGGGGGCAGCCTCGGGTTTTGAAGCAAGCGAAATCGCAAGATCGCAATCGCCATCCACGAAGTCGAAGACCTCCTTGACGGCAGCAAGATCGCTGGCGGTCTCAAGGCCGATGTCCCAGGAGAGATAGCTGTCCTCGAGTTCGAACGTATCGAGGAACGGCAGGTTCTTGAAGTCGCAGTGGCAACTGACGGTTCCCAGCCGGCCCAGTTCGCGGAACAGCGCCAGGGGGTCATTGGCCTTGGCGTAAAGCTCCCTGAGTGGCCTGAAGCGGATGGTGAAGCTGTTAAGGGACGGGACCTGGTCTTCGGCGGTGTCGTCGAAGGCTGTGCTGATGGGGTGGAAGTCGAGGCCGTCCATGTCGTCATCTTCCGCCACGGCGCCGCCACCCATCAGGGCGTTGAACTCTTCCTCGATCGCCACATAGGGCGCGGTGTCGCCGACGTCGCCATCGCGGCTGGCGGCCACCAGATCGGCGAGCGCGTCGGCAGCGCGCAGGAAGAGCTTCATTGCCTCTGCATCGGGCGCCAGCGCACCGGAGCGCACCCGGTCGAGCGATGTCTCGAAGACATGCGCGAAGCTCACCAGGGCATCGAGCTTGAAGGCACCCGCACCGCCCTTGATCGAGTGCACCGCGCGGAACACCGCATTCACGGTTTCCGAATCGGTGTCGCCCTCCTGCATGCTGAGCAGGCCGTTCTCAAGGGCCGCGAGTTGCTCCTCGCATTCCTGGAAAAACGTCAGCCTGATTTCCGCCATCGCATCCATGAACGGCACTCCTCAGGCGGCGACGCGGCGGATGGCGGCGATGAGCTTCGCAGGATCGAAGGGCTTGACGATCCAGCCCGTGGCGCCGGCCCGCCGGGCGCGCATCTTCTTGTCATCGTCGCTTTCGGTGGTGAGCACGAGGATGGGCAGCGCGCGGTACTTCGCATCCTGCCGCACGGCTTCGATGAAGCCGAAGCCATCCATGCGCGGCATGTTGATGTCGGTGATGACGACCTGCGGCGTCTCCTCACGGAGAACATCGAGGCCGTGCAGGCCATCTTCGGCCTGCACGACGCGGAAGCCGGCATCGACAAGCGCCATGCGCAACATGTCACGCATGGTCCGGGAATCGTCTACGGTCAGGATCGTTACAGTCATGAGGAGAGTCCTTCACCCTGGAGAAAGTCCGGCGGAAAGCCGAGGAGGTTGGCCGCGTCAAGCATCGCATCGGATGCAGAGGCGACGTGGAAGTCATGCCCGTCAGACTTCCACGTCATCCAGGCAGAGAGCAGCGCCTGAAGCGCGATGGTCGAGGCGCGGGAAACTTCCCCCGCTTCAATGACGACGGCGGTGTTGCGCGCCTTCTTCAGGTCACGCAGCAGTTCATCCATGGCGGTCAGGTCAAGCGTGGGCTTGAGCCGCAGGACGGTGATGCCGAGGGATTCGTTCATGGCGTATCGAATTCCGCGGCTGGTGTTACGCGAACAGGGATCATTGCCTCAGGCTCCATCCGTTGGTCGTGGAACGGACCCTAGAAACGAAAGTTTGTGCCAGGCTGGATGGGGAAGGCTGATGTGCCGCTGATCAGCGGTGGCTCACAACTTCGATGAAGGCAGCAGCGGCGATGCAGGCCGTACCGGCGGCCTGCATGATGCCGAAAGGCTCGCCGGAAAACAGCGCCGCGGTGAGTGCGCCCATCAGCACTTCCGTCATCAGCAAGATGCCGACCCGGCCCGAGTCGATGCGCTGGGCCGCCCACAGCACGAGGAAGTTCGGCGGCACGAAAAAGATCAGCGCCATGGCCAATGCCCAGGGAAGTGCTGCCGAGGGATCGGCGGCCGACGCCGAGTCCGAGCCCACGCCCAGCGCCACGAAAACGATGACGAGCGACGCGGCAAGCCCGCCGGCGCTGAAGCAGAAGAAGGGCAGCGCAACGCCCCGCCCCGGCTTGTGGAAGCTCCGCATGGTGCCTGCTGCCCAGATCATGCCGCTGATCAGGGCCAGCCAGTCGCCCGTGTTGCGTGGCAGCGGAAGGCCCTGCTCAAAGCCCAGGATGAAGGCCATGCCGCAGAAGCCGAGCACGATCGCCAGTGCCCGCGCCACGGAGAGCCGTTCGCCGAACAGGACGATGCCGGCCAGCGTGCTCCATACCGGTGTGAGATAGAACAGCAGGATGGCGTTGATGACTTCGGTGAGGACGAGGCTGACCGTATAGAGCGAGAAGGCCAGCCCCAGCAGCGTGCCGGTGAGCAACTGGCTGGCAAAGCCCTGCCAGGCCCCCCGGCGCAGCAGGAAGGGCAAGGTGGTGAGTGCGGCGGTGAGGAAGCAGACAGCACTCACCCAGCCACCGCCCAGACCCATGTCGGAAATCCAGCGCAGCGGCGCCCAGAAGAAACCCCACATGGCGCCGCTGGCCGCAACAGCCAGTGAGGCCCATGTCCGGATCTTCATATCTGATGCCGCCTCGGCGCGCATGCTTCCAGCCCTCAAGCCGGTACACTGCGGCTTCACAGGGCTCAGTATACGATGCCAGTGGTCTGGCGGAAGGGAAAAGGGAAAAGCCGGATGCGGGTCAGTCCGTCAGTATCCGGCCCTAGCCAGCCTGGCGGCGGCTCTGGCTCATGCTGGCCTGCAGCGCCGCCAGGTCGTCACGGGTGAGCCGCAATCGGGCCAGCGGCATGACCAGGGTGTTTTCCCAGTGCACATGGCGGCGATAGCGCTCGAAGAAACCGCGCAGCATGTAGCCGAGCATTTCAGGATTGGCCGGCCGGCCGCCCTGGCTCAGCGTTTCCAGCGCTTCGGCAATCTCGGAGGCGAAATCATTGTCGGAGGAATGCTCATGCGCCAGGCGTTCGAGGATCTCGTCGAGGCCATCCTCCGGCCGGGCGCGCTGTCGCAGCAGCGGAAACAAGGCCGTCTCTTCATCGTGATGGTGAAGCGGCAGGTCGAACTGAAGGCAGGCGGCCACCTGAGCACAGAGGCGGCGGTCCACCTCATCGGGCAGGCCATCGGCGATACGTTCCATGGCATCGCACATCTGTACCTGCGTTTGATGAGCACTGGCGATGACATCCAGCGGATTCCGGGCAAAGGGACTCAGTCTCTCACTGGCGATGGTCTCAGACATGAAGGGGGGCGTTTCCTGATATCAAAATCCAGTTTCGGCGCTGCACCCCACCTAATCCTTGATCCAGATCAATCAGCCGCGCCACCCTTCGCCAACGCCCTCTCCACCGCCTCCCGGGCCGGGAGCGGCGCGATGGCACCACGGCCCAGCGTCGAGAGCGCCGCCGCGGCATTTGCGAAGCGCACGGATTCGGCCAGCGGCATGCCGCGCAGACGCTCGACGATCAGGGCACCAGTGAAGGCATCGCCCGCCCCTGTCGCGTCCACCGCCGCCACGCGCTGCGCAGGCACATGCTCGAGCCCCTGTGGCGTTGCCAGCACCGCACCCTCAGGCCCCATCGTGACGATCACCACCCGGGCCCCCAGCGCGAGGAAGCGGGCTGCGATCTGGCGGGGATCGCCAAGGCGCATCAGGCCTTCGCAGTCCTCCACCGAGGTCTTCAGGATATCGGCCTGCGCCGCGGCCTGCGCGATCAGCGGCCAGGCCTCGCCGGGTGTCCACAGGCGCGGCCGGAAATTGGTGTCGAAGGAGACCTGAGTGCCTGCAGCCCTGGCGATGGCGATGGCCTCGAACACGGTGGATGCAGCGCTGTCGCTGATGGCGAGGCTGATGCCGGAGGCATGGAGAAAACGCGCCTCGCGGAGTTGGCCAGCATTGAGGCTGGATGGCGTCATGAGACTCGCCGCCGAGCCCTTGCGGCGGTAGGTGAAGACATGACCCTGCGGCCCGTGCGTCACGAAGTAAAGGCCGGTCGGGGCTTCGGCATCCATGGCGACGCCCGAGGCATCGACCTGTTCGCGCTGCATCAGCGCCAGGAGCTCATCGCCGAAGAGATCAGCACCTAGCCTTGTCACATAGGCGGTGCTGACGCCAAGCCGCGCCGCCGCAATCGCCACGTTCAGCGTATCGCCGCCGAAGCCCGGCAGGTAGCGCCCGTCGGGCTCGCGGTTCAATTCATAGAGCGCCTCGCCGATAGCGACGAGTGCGGCGCCGCCCACCGACGTCAGGCCGCGCCCTGCAAGGCACCGGGGCCCGGAATGGCACCGGCCGGGCACTTGCCGGCGATGATCATGCCCAGTACGTCGTCGTGATCCACATCCGAGGTGCGCGCAGTGCCAACCACGCGGCCGTTCTTCATCACCGTTACGCGGTCAGCGAGATCGAACACGTCATGCAGGTCATGACTGATGAGGAAGATGCCGATGCCCTCGGCCTTCAGCTGCTTGATGAGTTCGCCCACCTGCGCGGTTTCCTGTGGGCCCAGCGCCGCCGTCGGCTCGTCCATGATCAGGATTCGGGCATTGAAGTGGATGGCGCGCGCGATGGCGACCGACTGGCGCTGGCCGCCAGACAGGGCCGTCACCGGTTCCTTGAAGCGCCGGAAGTTCGGGTTGAGGCGGCCCATCACCTTGCGGCACTCGGCTTCCATGGCCACATCGTCGAGCGTGCCGAAGCGGGTGCGCAGTTCACGGCCGAGATAGAGGTTGGCGGCGGCATCCACATTGTCGGCCAGCGCCAGCGTCTGGTAGATGGTTTCAATGCCGAGGGCCTTGGCATCGCGCGGGTTATTGATCTCCACCTTGCCGCCATCTATGAAAATGTCGCCGTGATCGCGCTTGTAGGCGCCGGAGAGAATCTTGATCAAGGTTGATTTGCCCGCGCCATTGTGGCCAAGCAGGCCCACCACTTCGCCGGGATAGAGATCGACACTGGCGTGGTCGACGGCCTTGATGCCGCCGAAGGCAATCGAGATATCGCGCATCTCGATCAAGGGTGGGGCTTTGGCCCCGTTGTGGGCGGCGTGATGGTGTGATGAATTGCTGCTCATGTTCGCCTCTCCTTACTTCACGCGACGCCGGTAGGCCTGGTCCACGAAGACCGCGAAGACCAGAACGCAGCCAACCACGATGTCCTTGGTGGCGGATTCGAAATTCAGCAGTGTCATGCCCGACTGGAGCGACTGCATGACCAGCGCACCCAGCATGGCGCCATAGATGGTGCCAAGGCCGCCGGCCAGCGAGGTGCCACCGATGACGGCGGCGGCGATGACGTACAACTCGTCGAACTGGCCCAGCGCATTGGTGGCTGAATCGAGCCGCGCCGAGGAGATGGAGGCCGAAACGGCCGCCAGCATGCCCATCAGCGTGAACACGAGGACGGTGATCTTGCGGGTGTTGATGCCGGCGAGTTCGGCCGCTTCCGGATTGCCGCCGATCGCGTAGATGTAGCGGCCGAAGCGGGTGCGGTTGGCGAGGAAGGTCATCGCAAGCCCGGTACCAAGCGCGATCAGAACCGGAGCGGAATAGCCGAATGCGATGTTGATGCCTTCGGGCGGCACAACGGTGCCGGTGGCCTGGGCCCAGCGGTCCACCACGCCTTTCGGCCAGTAGTAGGAGTTGACGACCCATGTCACCACCAGCACGACGGCGCAACCGGCGATGGCAAGCACATATTCCGCCCACACCGGCCGGAGTGCGAAATTGAAGCGCTTGCGCTGCCTGCGGCCATGCAGGATGAGCCCGACAATGGCAGCGCAAATGAGAAAACCAAGGATCCAGCTTGCCGTGGCGCCGATCGAACCCGGCGTGATGCCGGAAATGCCGCCGCCGATCAGCTTGAAGTTCTTGTCCATGGGCGCCACGGTTTCACCGCGGATCACCGACCAGGCCGCGCCACGCCATACGATGAGGCCACCCAGCGTGACGATGAAGGAGGGAATGCCGAGATAGGCGATGAGGCCGCCATGCAGCGCGCCGATCCCGGCACCGATCGCCAGACCGAGGATCAGCGTGATGATCCAGATCGCCGGATGGCCGATGCCCAGCGCAGGACCAAGCCAGTAAACCTGCATGGTACCGATGCAGACCGCCGTGAAGCCGAGGATGGAGCCCACCGAGAGATCGATGTGGCGCATCACGATGATGAGCACCATGCCCGTCGTCATCACCGCGATGGAGGAGGTCTGGACAAGAAGGATCCACAGGTTGCGCGGCGTGAGGAAACTACCGCCGAAGATGCCCTCGCCACCGCGGATGAAGCTGCT
>JBIIGF010000248.1:0-4267 GCA_044236665.1 Aestuariivirga sp.
CTTCACCTTTCCATCGAAGTGCCGGACAGCCGCTATGCCGACTTCACCACGGTGGGCGCGGCGCAACTGATCGCCGACACGGCCTGTGCCTGCTGGCTGGTGCTGAGCCCTGCAGTCGAGACGCCATGGCGCCACCTCGACCTTGCCGCGCATGTGGTGAAGGGCCTGCGCAATGGCGCGGTGGTGGCGGAAGGCACCGGCAAGGCCGTGCTGGGGGGGCCGCTCAAGGCGCTCACCTGGTTTGTCAACGAGGCCTCCACTTACTGCGGCGGCGTGAAGGCCGGCGAATTCGTGACGACCGGCACCTGCATCATCCCAATGGCGGTGGCACCCGGTGATGAGGTGACGATCGATTACGGCGAACTCGGCACCGTGTCCTGCCGGATCGCGTGACACCATGAGGCTGCTGCCCATAACGCCCCTCACCCGCGAGGCCTTCGCGCCCTTCGGCGATGTGATCGACATGGAGGGCGCCGCCCCTGTCACCATCAACCAGGGCTTCGCCGAACGTTTCAACGACCTTGCGGCAGTCGATGTGATGGCGGAGGGCGGCCTGACCAATGTCAGCCTGTTCCTCGGCCAGCCTCGGCCGCAGCCCATCGCGATCAGGCTGATGGAACGCCACCCGCTCGGCTGCCAGGTCTTCGTGCCGCTGCAGGACAGGCCATGGCTGGTTCTGGTGGCCGGCGATGTGCATGATTACACCTCCTACCGGGCCTTTCTGGCCAGCGGGCGGCAGGGCGTGAATTATGCCCGCAATGTCTGGCACCATCCGCTGCTGGTGTTCGACGCGGACAGCCGATTCCTGATCGTGGACCGCAAGGGCCCCGGCAACAATCTGGAGGAAGTCTGGTTCGCAGAAGAGTTCGTCTTCGCCCTCAGGCCGTGAGACGCGCGTGAACCCTTTCGCCCGCCACATAGGTGGCGCGTACCGCCCGGTCATCGCCCAGGATCATCAGCGAGAACAACACGTCTTCCAGGGAGGTCGACACCTCCTGGCGGCTGGCGAGAACCGGCGTCGCTGAAGGGTCCAGCACCACGAGATCGGCGAATTTGCCGACCTCGATGCTGCCCGTCTCATGGCCGATCCTGAGACGCCCGGCATTGCCGCGCGTCGCCATGGCGAAGAGTTCTGCCGCGGTGGGCTTGTAGCCCGCCAGCATCTGCACCTTGTAGGCCTCACCCAGTGTCGCCAGCATGGAATAGCTGGTGCCGCCGCCAACATCGGTGGCAACGCCGAGGCTTACCGGGCGCGATGCCTTGCGCAGATGCGGCATGGACATGAGGCCGGATCCGAGGAAGGCATTGGATGTCGGGCAATGCACCACGCTGGAGCCTGACTCCGACAGCCTCTCGCACTCGCGCTCCGAGAGGTGAATGCCATGCGCGAAAAGGCTGCGCGCGCCAAGCAGGCCGACGCTGTCATAAACGTCGGTATAGTCCTTTGCATTGGGGAAGAGTTGCTTCACGAAGGCAATCTCGCCGGGGCTTTCGGACAGATGCGTCTGCATCAAGCTGCCCTTGAGCGAGGCGAGCAATTCGCCGGAGATCTTCAGCTGCGCCTCGCTGGACGTGATGGCGAAGCGCGGCGTCACGGCATAGCGAAGCCGCCCCTTGCCATGCCAGGCATTGTAGAGTTCCTCTGTCTCGCGCGCGCCTGTCTCGGGCGTGTCCTCGACAGCGGGGATGGCGTTGCGGTCCATCATCGTCTTGCCGGTGATGAGTGCCATGTTTCTGGCTGCAGCCGCCGCGAAAAGCGCATCGGCACAGGCCTTGTGCACCGAGCAGAAAGCGAGCGCGGACGTGGTGCCATGCTGGAACAGGCGGTTGAGGAACAGGTCCGCCGCGGCGCTCGCATAGGCACCATCGGCGTAGCGGCTTTCCTCGGGAAAAGTGAAGCGGGTGAGCCAGTCGAGGAGGTCTTTGCCCGGGGCAGCCAGCATGCGGTATTGCGGGAAATGGATGTGGGCATCGATGAAGCCCGGCATCACGATCATGCCGCCATAGTCATGCACTTCCGCCTGGCGGAAGGCATGGGGCAGAAGCGGTTGCGGGCCGGCCCACAGGATCGTTCCATCATCACCGGCAACAATCGCTCCCTTCGCCTCATGCACGGCGGTGCCATCATCCGCGAAGCTCAGCGTCTGGCCCTTGATGACGCGCGTCATGCTGCAACCCTGTCTTCGAGGCGGAAGCGGAAGATGCGGCAGACCTGCGTGAGCGCCATCTCGAACTCCACCTCGGGCGCATTCGTCACGCGCGCCGCGAAGGCTTCGAGGATCATGTGCTTGGTGGCGCCCTTCACCGCGAAGATGAAAGGAAACCCGAAGCGCGTCTTGTATTGGGCATTGAGTTCGGTGAAGCGGTCGAATTCGGCGGGCAAGAGCGCGGTGAGGCCAGCGCCGGCCTGTTCCCGTGTCGAATCCTCGGTGAGGCGCGCCTTCGTGGCGAGATCCGGATGGGCGCGGATCAGCGCCAGTTGCGCATCGGCATTGGCGGCACGCAGGGCTATCTCGAACTGGGCGATCATCGCCTCGCGTGTCCGGAATGGCCGGAAACTTTGAACTTCATGCGCCACCCACGGCGAATGTTCCGCCACATCGCCAAAGGCGGAAACAAAGGCTTCAGGGCTCATGGCGTTCACGGTGTCGATGCTTATCATTGCCTGGCGATCCATGTGCCGAGCTTGGCACGTTCTTCATCCGTCATCTTGGTGCGGTTGGCGAGCGGCATGGCCTTGTTCTGCACCGACTGCACGGCCACCTGCGCGGCATAGCGCTTCAGGTTATCGAGTGTTTCGAGTTCGACGCCCTTGGGTGCAGCCTTGATGGTGGGGTCAGACGGCACCGCCGCATGGCAGGTGGCGCAGCGCGTCTGAACGATGGAGAGCGCCTCGGCATCGCTCACCTCGCCCGGAAACAGCACGAGCTTCGCAGGCTGGGTGATGATCACCGCGGCCGCCAGCACCGCGCCGATCAGGGGTAGCGCCCAGGCGACATCGGCATGGGCATCGCCCACTTCGGTGCGCACCAGGAAATGGCGCGCCAGCCCGCCGCCAATGATGATGAGGCCCGCCAGAACCCAGGCATGGGGATTGTCGGTCAGCATCGGGAAATGGTTGGAGACCATCATCGCCAGCACGGGCAGCGTCAGATAGGTGTTGTGCAGCGAGCGTTGCTTGCCGATCGCACCGAGCCGCGCATCCGGCTTCTCGCCCTTCATCAGCGCCGCGGTGATCTTGCGCTGATTGGGAATGATGACCATGAAGACATTCGCCGCCATGATCGTGCCGATCAGCGCGCCGATGTGGATGAAGGCGCCGCGCCCCGAAAACACATGCGTGTAGAACCAGGAGAAGGCCAGCAGCATGAGGAACACGCAGCCAGCCAGCATGGCCGTATGGCGGCCGATGGGCGAGCGGCAGAGGGCTGTGTAGAACAGCCAGCCGAGCGCCAGGCTCAGGACCGATATGGCAATCGCCTGCCATGGGCGGAGCGGCATGATGTTGGGGTCGATCAGGTAGCTCTCTGCCTGCAAGTAGTAGAGCACCACGAGAAGCAGGAAGCCGGTCACCCATGTGAGATAGGCCTCCCACTTGAACCAGATCAGGTCCTTTGGCAGCGTCTCGGGTGCGGTCAGGTATTTCCGCACATGGTAGAAGCCGCCGCCATGCACCTCCCATGCCTCACCTGCCACGCCCGGCGGCATGTTGGCCTCCTTGCGGAGCGAGAAATCCAGCGCCACGAAATAGAATGACGTGCCGATCCACGCGATGCCGGCGATGAGGTGCGCCCAGCGGATGAACAGATTGGCCCAGTCGAGTGACAGGAGTTCGGAACCCGACAGCCACCACGCAAGGCCCAGCGCCACGAAGATGATGGGCAGTGTCCAGGCGATTTTCGACAACGGGTCGCCCACCTCGTGGCGGACGAGGAAATGGCGGAGCGCAGCACCACCCACCACGATGAGGCCGACCAGCAGCCAGGCATTGGGGGCATCCGTCAGCATGGCGAAATGGTTGGACACCATCATCAGCAGAACGGGCAGCGTCAGATAGGTATTGTGCAGCGAACGCTGCTTGCCGATGGCGCCGAGCCGCGGGTCCGGCGTTTCACCGCGGATCAGCGCCGCAGTGATCTTGCGCTGGTTGGGGATGATGACCATGAAGACATTGGCCGCCATCATGGTGCCGATGATGACGCCGACATGGATGAAGGCGCCACGGCCAGAGAACACATGGGTGAAGAGATAGGCAAAGCCAAGGATG
>JBIIGF010000249.1:0-4262 GCA_044236665.1 Aestuariivirga sp.
TCGACGTTTACATGTTGCTTGTCGAGAAACACTTGCGGCGCTGGGATGAAAAGCGCCAGCGTAGCGTACTGCGCTGCGACGTTGCGACGGCGCTGTCCCTTGTAACGTCGGAATCGCTCGCCGCCCTTATCCGCCAGCATGCGGCGCCCCGCGGGTGGAAGCACGTGGCCGGCGGCATGTAGATCCAGCTGCAACATACGCCGCCGTGGATCGTTACCCTTCTGCAACAACACTGTCACGGCGCTGTCTTTGTCTTCCGATTAACGACCAAATTGGAGGACGATATCCATGCTCAGCATTCAGTCTCTCGGCAAACGTTTCGGCGGCAAACCGGCCCTCGATGGCGTGACCGTCGATATTGCAGATGGCTCCTTTGTTGGCGTGATCGGGCGCTCCGGCGCCGGGAAATCGACCCTGCTCCGCTGCATCAACCGACTGGTAGACCCCTCCGAGGGCCACATCATCTTTCAGGGCAAGGACATAACCCAGCTCCGGGGCCGCGGCTTGCGTGACTGGCGCTCGTCCTGCGGCATGATCTTCCAACAATTCAATTTGGCGGGACGGCTGGACGTTCTGACCAATGTCCTGATGGGCCGCATCAATCATATGCCGCTCGTCCCCGCACTCATGAAGGCTTGGCCGGATGAGGAAAAACTCCATGCCCTGCGTGCGCTGGACCGTCTTGACCTCGCGGACTTCGCCGGTCAGCGCGCTGAGAGCCTCTCCGGCGGGCAACAGCAGCGCGTGGCCATCGCCCGCACCTTGGTTCAGGACCCGCGGATCATCCTCGCCGATGAACCGGTGGCGTCGCTCGACCCCCGCAACACCAAGATCGTCATGGACACGCTGCACGGCCTTCACCGCGAGGCGGGCATTACCGTGATGTGCAATCTCCATTCCCTCGAACTGGCGCGCAGCTATTGCACGCGCCTGATCGGCATGAAGGCCGGGCGTGTGGTGTTCGATGGCACGCCTGACGAATTGACCGAAGAGACCGTGATCGAGCTTTACGGTCTTGAAGCCAACGACGTGCTGGACCTTCCGGAGGCAACGGCACGCCAGTCCAACGGGTCCACCTCGCTCTCCAGCGCCGCGTGATCCCGCCTCCGGGATATCTCTCAAACCACAGGAGCACTGCACAATGATGAACCGCCGTAACCTCTTGCAGGCCGCCGCCGGCCTCGCAACACTGCCCGCCTTCGCCACCGCCGCCCGCGCCGACTGGAAGGCGGAATATCCCGAACTGAGCTTCGCCGTCGTTCCGGATGAGAACGCCACCGGCACCGAGAAGCGCTACGAGCCCTTCATCCAGTATCTCACCAAGCAGCTCGGTGTTCCGGTGAAGCTCCGGATCGCGAATGACTATGCCGCGGTCATCGAAGGCCAGGTTGCCGGCAACATCCAGATCGCGCTCTACGGCCCCTCGGCCTTTGCCCGCGCCCTCATGAACGGCGCCAAGATCGATGCCTTTGCCATGCAGGTCAACAAGGACGGCACCAAGGGCTACTACTCGGTTCTTTATGTGAAGGCCGATGCCCCCTACCAGAAGATCGAGGACCTGAAGGGCAAGAATCTGGGCCTCGTCGATCCGAACTCGACCTCTGGCAACAACGTGCCGCGCTTCGAGATGAACAAGATGGGCATCAAGCCGGAGGAGTTCTTCTCCAACGTCGTCTACACCGGCAGCCATGAGAACGCGATCATCGCCCTGCAGCAAGGGCAGATCGATGGCGCCTTCAACTGGTGGAACGATGAAAACGAGTCCATGCTGCGCCGCATGGAGCGCAAGAACATGGCCAAGTACGATGACTTCCGCATCATCTTCAAGTCGGACCAGATCGTGAATTCCCCATACGCCATGCTCACGACGCTTCCGGCCGAACTCCAGGCCAGCATCAAGGACGCCTTCTTCAACATCCAGAAGAACGATCCCGAGGCCTTCCAGGTGATGACCGACGGCGAGCAGCAGCTCTGGGCGCCGGTCACCAACGCAGACTATCAGGTCATCATCGACCTCAATACCTTCGTGGATACGCTGCGCAAGTCCTGACACTGAACAAGGCCCGCCCAGCCAGGTGCGGGCCTTCCCCCGGGGTTTCCAGCCATGACCACGATCGCCACCACACAGCGACGGCCGACCGTTGAGGAACTGGCCAGCGCCTATGCCGCGGATGTCGCCGTGAAACGCCGCCGCTTCCTCATGGCGGCTGGTGGTCTCGCCTTGCTTGTTCTGCTTGCGGGATGGATGGCAGAGATCAGGCTAGATGTGTTCTTCGCGAACATCCACAAGTTTCCAAACTATATCGCCAGACTCTTCTTCCTTGACTCAGGCCCCATGGCCGGGCGGCTTGTACTGTTTGATGTAACCGGCTGGTTCTGGGGCCTTGGAAAATGGCTGACACTCCTCGTTGATACGTTGCTGATTGCCTATGTCGCCACTTTACTTGGCGCCATGATCGGCTTTGCCGCCAGTTTCCTTGCAGCGGCCAACCTGAGCCCATCTCGTCCTGTCTCCTTCGTGGTCCGGCGCATCCTTGAGTTCTGCCGGACCGTGCCAGACCTTGTCTTCGCGCTGATTTTCGTGATGGCCTTCGGGCTTGGCCCGATCGCCGGTGTCCTCGCGATCGTCATCCACACGGCAGGCGCCCTCGGCAAGCTCTTCTATGAGGTTCTTGAGAATGTCGACCAGAAGCCGGTCGAAGGACTTGTTTCCAGCGGTGCTTCCTGGACCAAGACCATGCGCTTCGCGGTTCTTCCCCAGGTGCTTTCCAATTTCCTGAGCTATGCGCTGCTCCGCTTCGAAATCAACGTGCGCGGCGCGTCCGTCATGGGCTTCGTGGGTGCGGGCGGCATCGGCCAGGATTTGATGGAGGCAATCCGGAAATTCTATTACCCCGACGTCTCTGCCATTCTGGTGCTGATCATCATCACGGTCACCCTGATCGATCTGGTCACTGAACGCGTACGCCACAACTTCATCACACAGGCAGGCTGACATGAGCAGCACAGACGCCAACGGCTACAAGGACATAGAGAACGCTGCCCTGCGGGCCCGCTATCCCACCGCCTTTACGCCAGCCGGCTGGGGCGCACGCGCACTCGCCGTTGCGGCCATCGCTCTTCTGATCTTCGGCCTGTGGCATCTTGGCTTCTCGCTCACCCGGTTCCTGAACGGCATCGACAGTCTCGGCAAGCTCACCGTTCTGATGTTTCCGCCGGAGTGGGGTGACAACGCCACGCTGTGGCGCTTCGTCAAGGCGCTCGGCGAAACGGTGGCCATTGCTTTTCTCGGAACACTGCTTGCGGCCTGCTTCGCCCTGCCGCTGAGCCTTGTCGCGGCGCGCAACACCACTGTCTCCCGCATCCTTCGCTTTTTCGCGCGGCGCGGCTTCGATACGCTGCGTGGCGTCGATGTGCTGGTCTGGGCACTGATCTGGGTGAATGTCGTCGGCCTTGGCCCATTTGCCGGCGTACTCGCCATTGCCATCTCGGACATCGGTTCGCTCGGAAAGCTTTTTTCAGAGGCAATCGAGGCCTCCGACCAGAAGGCTGTAGAAGGTGTGAAGGCTTCCGGCGGGAACAAGCTTCACAGCATCCGTTTCGGGCTGCTGCCGCAGGTTGCTCCGGTGCTGATCGGGCAGTGTCTCTACTATTTCGAATCGAATACCCGCTCAGCCACCATCATCGGCATCGTGGGCGCGGGCGGCATCGGTTTGCAACTCTCCGAGCAGATCCGCACGCTCGAGTGGCAGAAGGTGGCATTCCTGATCATCATGATCCTGATCACGGTGTCGGTGATCGATCACATCTCGACGCGGCTGCGCACCGCGATCTCGGGCCGGAAGCCGCTTGATATCTAGAACGCGCGGTAAACGGCCCGGCCATCAACGATGGTCGCAACCGGGGCGACCCGGTCTTTGGAGACGATGACGAGATCAGCCTTCCGGCCTTCGGTGATCTCACCCCTGCCCCCCAGCCCGCAGGCGGCAGCCGGGGCTGCCGAAACAAGCGCCCAGGCCTGCTCCAGCGGCAGCGCGCCGCGCTCTTCAAGCATGAAGGCCGCCCGCAAGGGGGCCGGATAATAGTAGTCGGAGGCCAGCACGGTGCATTTTCCATCGCGCACCGACTCCTCCGCGCCGATGGCGCCGTTGTGACTGCCGCCGCGAACCACGTTGGGCGCACCAAGCACGATAACGTCACCTGCTGCTGCCGATGCCGCCAGTGTCGGGCGGTTCATCGGAAACTCGGCGATCCGCGCCCCA
>JBIIGF010000250.1:0-4261 GCA_044236665.1 Aestuariivirga sp.
GGCCCCTTCGGGGTCGAGTTCATCTCCGTTACCCACTCGATCCCGGAGCCGACGGCCCTGTTGATCGAAACGCGCGAGGGACGCGTTCTGCATTCGGGCGACTGGAAGATCGACCGTACGCCGGTGCTGGGCCAGGGCATGGACGAGAAGCGCCTGCGCGAGATCGGCGCGAAGGGCGTTGATGTGCTCGTCTGCGATTCCACCAACGTGCTGCGCGCCGGCGTCTCGCCCTCCGAGGCCGAGGTGGCGAAAACCATCATGGCGCTGGTGAAGAAGGCCACGGGCCGCGTGGCCATCACCACCTTCGCCTCGCATGTCGACCGTCTGGCGACGGCGATCCGCGCGGCGCGTGCCACGGGGCGCGAGGTGGTGCTGGCCGGCCGCGCCATGCGCAACACGATCGAGGCGGCGCGGGCTTGCGGCATGCTGAAGGACTCCGGCCGCCTGCTCGATGAAGAGGAATTCGGCTACCTGCCGCCTGACAAGGTGATGCTGCTGTGTACCGGCAGCCAGGGCGAGCCACGCGCCGCCATTGCCCGCATCGCGGAGGACCAGCACCCCCATGTGGCGCTGGAGCCGGGCGACCTCGTGATCTTCTCCTCCAAGACCATTCCGGGCAATGAGAAGGAAGTGGGCCGCGTTCTCAACAATCTGGCGCGGCTCGATATCGACGTGATCACGGGGGAGGAGGAGCTCGTCCACTCCTCCGGCCACCCGCGCCAGGGCGAGCTGGCGATGCTCTATGAGTGGGTCCGGCCGAAGGCGCTCATCCCCATGCATGGCGAGCCCCGCCACCTCCGCGCCCACCGCGACTTTGCCCATGCGCAGGGCATCGGCGAGGTGCTGATCCCGCGGGATGGCTTCATCATGCGGCTGGCCCCGGGCGCGCTGGAGCATATCGACGAAGCCCCCTTCGGCCGCCTGCATGTCGATGGCCGGCTGATTGTGGCGGGGGAGGATGGCCCGGCAAAGCAGCGCCGCAAGCTTGCCTTCAACGGCATCGTGTTCGTCAGCCTTGCCATGGATGGCAAGGGTGATCTGGCCGCCGGGATCGACGTCATCACAGATGGTGTGCCGCCGGGGCTTGAGGGCGAGCTTCTGAGTGCGGCCGAAAAGGCCTTCGGTTCGACACCCAAGCCCCGCCGCAAGGACAGGGCCGGGCTTGCCGAAACCATCCGCACGGCGGTGCGCCGCGCGGCTGACATCAGCTGGGGCAAGAAGCCTATCGTGAAGGTGTCGGTGGTGCAGGTCTGACGCGGCGCCAGCTGCAGTCCGCCTGTCCACAGCGCCAACCCATGTTCCCTTTCCGTGGCGCTCTGGTGCTATAAGGCGCGAATCATGAGCAAGCATGTTCCCCCGCCGCAAGGCCCGAAAGACATTGAGAAGATCGACCTGAAGGAAGCGCTCGAGGAGCGTTACCTTGCCTATGCGCTGTCCACCATCATGCACCGCGCGCTCCCCGACGTGCGCGACGGGCTGAAGCCGGTGCACCGCCGCCTCCTGCATGTGATGCAGCTGTTGCGGCTCGATCCCAACACGGCCTTCAAGAAATCCGCCAAGATCGTGGGCGACGTGATGGGCGGTTATCACCCGCATGGCGACCAGTCGATCTATGATGCGCTGGTGCGCCTCGCGCAGGATTTCGCCTCGCGCTATCCGCTGGTTGATGGCCAGGGCAATTTCGGCAACATCGACGGCGACAGTGCTGCCGCCTACCGCTACACCGAGGCGCGCATGACGGAGGTGGCGAAGCTCCTCCTTGAAGGCCTCGACGAAGACACGGTGGACTTCCGCCCGAACTATGATGGCTCGGTGCAGGAGCCGGTGGTGCTGCCCGGCGCGTTCCCCAACCTGCTGGCCAACGGGTCCTCCGGCATCGCCGTCGGCATGGCCACCTCCATTCCGCCGCACAACGCCGCCGAACTCTGCGATGCGGCGCTGCACCTCATCAAGACGCCCAACGCCACCGATGAGAAGATCGCCCAGCTCGTGCAGGGGCCGGACTTCCCGACCGGCGGCATCATCATCGATGACCGTGCCTCGATCCTCGAAGCCTATCGCACCGGGCGCGGCGGCTTCCGCGTGCGCGCCCGCTGGAGTGTCGAGGAACTGCCGCGCGGCATGTGGCAGATCGTCATCACCGAGATCCCCTATCTGGTGCAGAAGAGCCGGCTGATCGAGAAGATCGCCGAACTCCTGACCGCCAAGAAGCTCACGCTGCTCGCTGATGTGCGCGATGAATCCGCCGAGGACATTCGTGTCGTTCTGGAGCCGAAGAGCCGCACTGTGGATGCGACGCTGCTGATGGAGCAGATGTTCCGCAACACCGAACTGGAAGCCCGCATTCCGCTCAACATGAATGTGCTGAGCCAGGGCAAGGTGCCGAAGGTCATGAGCCTGCGGCAGGTGCTGCGCGAGTGGCTCGACCACCGCAAGGATGTGCTCGTCCGCCGCTCCAACTTCCGGCTGGCCGAAATTGCCCGCCGTCTCGAAATCCTCGAAGGCTATCTCGTTGCCTATCTCAACCTGGATGAGGTGATCCGCATCATCCGCGAGGAGGATGAGCCGAAGCCAGCGCTGATCAAGCGCTTCTCGCTCACCGACAATCAGGCCGAAGCCATCCTCAACATGCGGCTGCGCGCCCTGCGCAAGCTTGAGGAAATGGAAATCCGTGGCGAGCACGCCAAGCTCGTCAAGGAGCAGAAGGGCCTGCAGGCGCTCTTGAAGTCCGATGACGAGCAGTGGGGCAAGATCGCCGAAGAGATCAAGGGCGTGAAGGAGAAATACTCCAAGAAGACCCCGCTCGGCCGCCGCCGCACCGACTTCTCGGAGGCTCCCGACATCGACATCGAACTCGAACAGTCGATGATCGAGAAGGAACCCGTCACGGTGGTCTGCTCCGAAAAGGGCTGGATCCGCACCATGAAGGGCCACATGGAGGATGTTTCCGGCCTCACCTACAAGGATGGCGACAAGGGCCAGTACAGCTTCCACGCCATGACGACGGACAAGGTGATGCTGTTCTCCTCGTCCGGCAAGTTCTTCACGCTGGATGTGGCGAAGCTGCCCGGCGGGCGCGGCCATGGCGAACCGGTGCGCCTGATGTGCGACCTTGACGCGGCGGACTCGATTGTCGCGCTGTTCGTGCACCAGCCCGGCACCAAGCGCCTGCTGGCTTCGACCGAGGGTGATGGCTTCATCGTTCCCGAGGATGAGTGCGTGGCCAACACCCGCAAGGGCAAGCAGGTGCTGAACGTCAAGGCGCCGGTGGAGGCCTGCGTCTGCGTCATCGTGCCGGAGGAGGCGACCCACATCGCCACCATCGGCGAGAACCGCAAGATGGTCATCTTCAAGCGTGACGAAGTGCCGGAAATGGCCCGCGGCAAGGGCGTGCGGCTCCAGAAGTTCAAGGATGGGGGGTTGAGCGACGCCCGCGCCTTCAAGCTGAAGGACGGCCTGAGCTGGACGGATTCATCCGGCCGCAACTTCACCGTCACCGACCTCAAGGAATGGATCGGCGAACGCGCCCTCGCGGGCCGCGCCCCGCCCACCGGTTTCCCCAAGCGCAACAAATTCGGGTGAACCTCGGCCCGGTGCGCGGCGTATCAGCCACATGATCCGCCGCCGCTTGCTGTTGCTCCTGCCGCTTTTTCTGGCTGCCGTTCCTGCGGCAGCGGCGGAAGACGGCTGGGGTGGTGTGGCAAGGCCCGGCGCCATTGTCCTCTTCCGCCATGCCATCGCGCCCGGTACAGGCGATCCGCCGGGTTTCGTGGTGGGGGATTGCTCCACCCAGCGCAATCTCGATGAGCGGGGCAGGGCGCAGGCCCGCGCCATTGGCGAGGCGTTCCGCCAGCGGGGCATTGCGGTGGGCGGCGTTCTGTCCTCGCAGTGGTGCCGCGCCCGCGATACGGCCGAACTCGCCTTCCCCGGCCAGGTGCGGACCGATCCTGCGTTCAACTCGTTCTTCTCGGACCGCGCCGCCGAACCCGAAACGACCGCAGAGGCGCTCCGCATCCTTGCAGCCTGGCAGGGCCCGGGCGTTCTCGTGGTCGTCACCCATCAGGTGAACATCACCGCCCTTACCGGCATTGTGCCGCGGTCAGGCGAGGGGGTGGTCGTCCGGATGGATCGTGGGCAGCCCGTCGTCACCGGACGCCTGCCGCCGCCTGGTTGACGCGCCTGACATGCTTTCGCTCCGTGCCTTGGCGTCCTTCCATCAGCAGGGAGGCAAAACTGCCTCGGGGCAATCCGGCGTTACCGG
>JBIIGF010000251.1:0-4252 GCA_044236665.1 Aestuariivirga sp.
AGTCTGTCGGTCATGGGGCGGTCTTAGCGGATAGGCCTTGCGCCTTCAATTGCAGGCCGACGGCAGGTGGCTGCCATGCAATGGCATGGCCCTCCGCCGTGCCTTCATGCCGTTTGAGGCTGGGTGGCCTGCAACACGCCGAGCTTGCAATTGGTCCATGATCTCGTCAAATTCCGGCGAAAGACCTCACAAAGCCTTCGCTGCGACAAGGACCGTCCGATATGCGCCTCGACAATGAAAAGCCCGACTATGACAGCATCGAGGACCGGCGCGGCCAGGGCGGTGGCTTCGGCTTTCCCGGCGGCGGCCGCGGCCGGGGCGGGCGCATCAACATTCCCATGGGCGGTGGCCGGTCTGGTGGCTTCAGCATCAAGACCATCCTGTTCCTTGTCATCATCTATTTCGTTCTGAAGATGCTGGGCATTGACCTGATCCAGATGATGAACCCCGGCAGTGTGCCGGGCCCGGGCAGCGGAGCCGATTCACAGATCACCCTGCCGGATACCCGCACCACCCAGGCTGACGACAGCACCAGCCTTCCCGCGCCCGGCAACCAGCCGGGCTCCGCCTCCACCGACGCCGGCAAGGAGTTCGTGGCCCGCGTGCTCGGCTCCAACAACCGTGTCTGGGAAAACATCTTTGCCCAGATGGGCGAGACCTATCAGAAGCCGAAGCTTGTCCTCTTCAGTGGCTTCGTGCAGTCGGCCTGTGGTTCGGCGCAGGCCGCCATGGGCCCGTTCTATTGCCCGGGCGACCAGAAGGTCTATATCGACCTCTCCTTCTATCAGGACATGAAGAACAAGCTCGGCGCGCCGGGCGATTTCGCCCAGGCCTATGTGATCGCGCATGAGGTGGGCCACCATGTGCAGAACCTTTTTGGCATCGCTGACAAGGTGCAGGCGCGGCGGATGCGCGTATCGAAGGAGGAGGCGAACGCCCTCTCGGTACGCATGGAACTTCAGGCCGACTGTTTCTCCGGCATCTGGGCGCAGGAGGCCGATGCCTCTGCCAAGATCCTGGAGCGGGGCGACATCGAGGAGGGCCTCAACGCCGCCGCCGCCATCGGCGATGACCGGTTGCAGAAGCGCAGCCAGGGCTATGTGGTGCCGGAATCCTTCACGCATGGCTCGTCCGAGCAGCGGGTGCGCTGGTTCAAGCGCGGCCTGCAGGCCCAGAGCCTCAAGGATTGCGACACCTTCGCTACCGACCAGCTGTAAGCAGAACGGTCTGCAGCAACCCGGACGGGGCTTGATCAAGGTCAAGGCCCGAAGGCTCTTCCCTGCCTAGTAAGCAGGCATGAATTTCGTTTCATGACCTGACAGGAGGGAAGAATGACCAGCAAGATTCTCTGCGCCACCGACGGCAGCGAACATTCAGCGCATGCCATCGAGCTTGCGGCCACCATGGCGGCCAAGCTCGGGGCCAAGCTGTCGATCTGCGCGGTGAATGTGGCGCGCGGCGGAACCCGTGGTCCACTGATCTACACCTGGGAGGACGATCAGGTGCAGAAGGTTCTGGACAGTGCCGCTGCAGTCGCCCGCAAGCTCGGCGCGCCGCATGTCGATGAGCTGACGTTGCGCAGCCGCGAGGCCGCATCCGCCATCGTGCACTACGCTGAAGACAATGGCTATGACCACATCGTGGTCGGCACAGGCGACAAGCGCGGCGTGTCCCGCCTGGTCCTCGGTTCGGTTGCGGCCGATGTGGCGGGCCGCGCCCATTGCAGCGTCACCGTCGCACGCTGAACTCACCACGCCGTAAAGCTGGCTTGTGCATCTCCCTGGCTTGGAGCAAAACGTGCTCCAGACAGGGAGGGGCATCAAGTTGGCTGAGGTGGCGCGCGATCCAAAAGCTGTTTTGCGAAGCCTGTTTGACGCGGCGGTGGACGCCGCCAATCCGCAGGCTGCTGTTGCCCGCAATCTGCCCGCGCGGCCGCAGGGCCGCACCGTCGTCATCGGTGCGGGCAAGGCCGCCGTTCCCATGGCGAAAGCCGTGGAAGAAAACTGGGATGGGCCGCTCGAAGGCTTCGTCATCGCGCCGCATGGCTATACGCATGACCTGAAGCGGCTGGGCCTCGTTCATGGCTGCCATCCGGTGCCCGATCAGTCAAGCTATGCCGCCGCCGAACAGGCGCTCGCGCTCGCTCACACACTGGGGCCGGAAGATCTCCTCATCGCGCTCATCTCGGGGGGCGCTTCGGCGCTGATGTCGAAGCCGGTTCCCGGCATTGCGATCGAGGAGAAATTCGCGCTGGTCAAGGCACTGCTCAAATGCGGCGCGAACATCGCCGAACTCAATTGCGTGCGAAAGCAGATTTCGGCGGTGAAGGGCGGCCGGCTGGCACGGGCCGCCGGCACGGCGCGCATTCACACGCTCGCCTTGTCGGATGTGCCGGGCGATGATCCGGCCATCATCGGCTCCGGCCCCACCGTGCCGGACCCGACCCGCAAGAGCGACGCGCGGGCCATTCTCGCGCGCTATGGCGTGGCGGTTCCGGCCTCGATTCGCCAGTGGCTCGATACGCCGGATGAAGACCGTTCGATCCTCAGTTCTGAAACAGATACGCGTGTGATCGTCTCGCCCGCCGAATCCTTCAAGGTTGTGCGCCGCAAGGCCGAGGCCATGGGCCTTAACGTCCTCTATCTCGGCGACCGCATCGAGGGCGAAGCCCGCGAGGTGGCGAAGGTACATGCCGCCATATCACTCGAAATCGCTAGCCATGGCCAGCCGGTGAAAACACCCGCCCTGCTGCTCTCGGGTGGCGAAACGGGTGTGACGGTGCGGGGCAAGGGGCGCGGCGGGCGCAATGTGGAATTCCTGCTGGGCCTTGCCGTGGCGCTCGGCGGTGACCGGCGCATCACGGCGCTGGCCGCCGACACCGACGGCATCGATGGCATGGAGGCCATCGCAGGCGCGATGATCGACCCCACCAGCCTTGACCGGGCGCGGGCGCTGGGCCTCGATCCCATGGCCTATCTCGAAAACAACGACGCCCACAGCCTGTTCGAAGCCTTGGGCGATCAGGTCATCACCGGGCCGACCCATACCAATGTCAACGACTTCCGTGCCATCCTGATCGGGTGAGGCGTGGCCAAGGCTGAGACGGCACTGATCGCCACCGCCTGCCGCCACTTCCTGTCGGTGGCGGAAACAGGCTCGGTCCGCGCCGCGGCGCGTGATCTCAATGTCGCGGCCTCCGCCATCAGCCGCCAGTTGCACCTCCTGGAACAGGCGCTCGGCACGTCGCTGTTTGACCGTTCGGGCCGTGGCTTGCAGCTCACACCTGCGGGCGAGGTGCTGCTGCGTGGCCTGCGGCAGGCAGGTCAGGCTCATGAGTGGGTTCTCGATGAACTCTCGGCACTCAAGGGCCTTCAGCGTGGCCTGCTCCGCATTGCCACGGTGGAGAGCGTGTCCGTCACCATCCTTCCGGACATGCTGTTGCGCTTTGCCAGCGCCCATCCGGGGATCGAGATCGCGGTCACAGTGGCGGGTTCGGAGGCGGTGACGGCGCTGGTCAGGGAGCACCAGGCGGATCTCGGCTTCACCTTCAATCCATCCTCGCTCGATGGGCTGGTGGCGCTGGCCTCATGCGACCTGCATCTGGGGGCGGTCATGTCGCCCCATCATGCACTCGCCAAGGCCGGAAGGCTGGCGCTCGCTGATTGCGTGGGCCACCCGCTGGCCTGGCCGTCGCGCGGGCTGAGCCTTCGCGCCATCCTCGACAGCGTGCCAGCCGCCCGCAAGCTGCGTCCCGCCTTCGAGTGCAACTCGCTCCGCCTCATGGCGTCGCTTGCCCGGCGGGGCAGCTGCATTGCCTTCCAGACGGTGATCGGCATCGAGCAGGAACTGGCCGACGGAACGCTGGTCTTCGTGCCGCTCAGCGACCGGCGCCTGCCGGTGGACAGGCTGCGCCTGCTCGCAAGGCCGGGCGCCAGCGGCAGGCCGGCGGCGGAAGCTTTCCTCGCCATCGCCCGCGCGCAGTTGCAACGGCTGTGACGCCCTGTTCAGCTGCAGGGACGGCCAAGAAAGATCGTACTGTTTTTGTGAACACAGCGTTACGTTTATTCTTCTTTTGAGAACGGCTTTCATCATGTTAGCGTTGGCTGAATGAAGCGAGGGGAGACCGGATGGGCCGCCTGACGACGCATGTATTGGATACCGCTTCCGGCAAGCCCGCCGCAGGGCTGAAGATCGAGTTGTTCCGGCTGGGCGAGGCCTCACCCCTCAAGACCATCCACACCAATGCCGATGG
>JBIIGF010000252.1:0-4243 GCA_044236665.1 Aestuariivirga sp.
CGGATTGCGTCGGCAATGAGCCGGTCTATCACGGCGACAAGGTGGTGGGCGTCACCACCTCGGGCGGCTTCGGCCACAAGACGGGCAAGTCACTCGCCTTCGCCTATGTGCCGCCGGAACTGACGGCGCATGGCACCGAATTCGACGTGATGGTGTTCACCGAAAAGCGCAGGGCACGCATCATCCCCGAGTCGATCTGGGATCCGGCCAACGACCGTCTCAAGGCCTGAGCCGCCATGGCGGCCCGCTGCGCAGGCGCAGCATGAGCCAGCATCTCGGCGCCGTTGCCATTCTGGTGCCGAGCTATGATGCGGGCTTGCGCTTTTTCGTGGGCCAACTTGGTTTTGACCTTGTGGAGGACACCGCCCTGGCACCTGGCAAGCGCTGGGTGCTGGTGGCCCCGCCCGGAAGCCTGGAGACGCGGTTTCTTCTGGCGCAGGCTGCGTCGGAGGACCAGCGGGCGGCGATTGGCGCCCAGTGTGGCGGGCGGGTCTTCCTGTTCCTCCACACCGATGACTTCTGGCGCGATTACCGGCGCTACCTGGCGGCGGGTGTGGATTTTCTGGAAACGCCGCGCGAGGAGGCCTATGGCGTTGTCGCAGTGTTCCGTGATCCCTTCGGCAACAAATGGGATCTGCTGGAGCGCCGGCCCCCGTAACGCAGTGCAGTGATGTCCAAAACCCGCTCCTCCCGCCCGCTGATCGGCATTGCCCTCATGGTGACCGCCATGTCGGTGCTGCCGTTCCTCGATGTGATTGCCAAATATCTGGGCCAGCAGGGCGTGCCCGTGCTGCAGATCGTCTGGGCGCGGCTGTTTTTCGGGGCACTGCTCACGCTCCCCTTCGCGCTCAGCATCGTGGGGCCACGCCGGCTTATGCCGAACATGCCGGTGATGCATATGGTGCGGGCGGCCTTCATGATCGCCGCCACCGGGTTCTTCTTCGCGGCACTTCACTATCAGTCGATCGCCGATACGCTCGCCATCTTCTTCGTGCAGCCCCTGATCGTCACCATGCTCTCGCCGCTGGTGCTGGGCGAGAAGGTCGGCATCCGGCGCTGGGTGGCGGTCATGATCGGCTTCGTGGGCACGCTCATCATCATCCGCCCCGGCTTTCAGGAACTGAACCCAGGCGTCTTTCTCGCGCTCGCCTCCGGGACGTCGCTGGCCGTCTACCTGCTGCTCACCCGCAAGATTGCCGGTTCGGCGCCCGCCATGGTGACCACCTTCTACACAAGCCTGTGCGGGGCGCTGATCATGAGCGCCATCGTCATCTTCATCTGGCAGCCGCCGACGCCTTCGCAATGGGCCTTCTTCGTGCTGCTCTCCCTGATCGCCAATGGTGGCCACTACCTGATCATCCGCGCCTATGACCACGCCGAGGCCTCGCTCCTTGCGCCGCTCGCCTATACGGAAATGATCATGGCGACGCTGGCCGGCTGGTATTTCTTCGGTGACTTTCCGGATATCTGGACCTTCGCCGGGGTCGGCGTCCTCATCGCCTGCGCCATCTATATCTCCTGGCGGGAACGGGTGCGCCGGATCGATCCGATCCGCGATTTCGAGCAGCCATAAAGAGAAAGGCCGGGCAAGCCCGGCCTTTCCTGCTCTCGGCAATGATGTGACGCGTTACCGTTCCAGACCGTCCACGCAGACTTCGGCAATGCCACGGAAGCTCGGCAGCGCCCGGTAGATCATCTCGACGCGGTCAATGCCCCGATAGGACCCGTTGAAGTCGATGGCGCGCGACGTGGCGCCCGCCGGAATGACTTCCCGTACCGGCACTTCCTTCATGGTTCCGTTGCCGAAAGTGACACGCAGATTGAACATCTCGATAGGCGCATGGCGCACCTTCAGGCGGACCGCGGCAAACTTGCCCTCGGCACGGCCCACCTTCAGCGTGTCGCGGTCGACGAGGAACTTCACCTCCTTGCAGCCGAGGCGCACCCAGCTGCCGGGTCCGGGCGGCGGCGGAGGCGGCGGATTGACCCCGCCGCCCTCAATGCCGAAGAACACGATGCGCGCCGGCCCCCGCGGCACATAGGTGATGATGATCTGCCGGACGAGGCCCCGCCGCCAGTTGACGATATCAATGACGCGGGAGGACGTTCCGGCCCTGAACACCTGCCGCACCCGGATATCCTCCGTCTGGCCGTTCTGATAGACGACGCGAAGGTCGAGCACCTCGACATCGCTCTGCCGGACCTCGAAGCGCATGGCGCGGATATCTCCATCACGCCCGTTCAGATTGATCACCTCGCGTTCCGGACGGGTCTCATAGGTGATGCTGCCGATCGGAAACTCGCGGGCTTCAGCCGCCGGGGCAAAAAGTCCGGCTGCTCCCAGTATGACTGCCAAAGCCAGCATGCGCAGGGTTCTTGCCATCAAAGGTCCTCCTGTATGGTCCCTGATGGTTAGCGCGGACCTCGAACAGGCGTCAACTCAGGTTGTTCCGCCCTGCCCTGGCAAACCGCCGCCAACCAGCGGCACGAAGCGGACGGTGATCAGCTTCTCGCGCGAGAAGCCCACTGCATCGCGCGTGATCCTGTAGAGCAGCTGATAACCCGGCCGCTCCTCCACCGGTACAACCATGATGCCGCCCGGTGCCAATTGATCGAGCAGTGGTTCGGGAACCTGATCTGCGGCAGCCGTCACGATGATGCGGTCGAAGGGGGCGGCCTCCGGCACGCCCCGCGTGCCATCGCCCACCGTCTGGAAGATGTTGGAAAGCTTCAGCCTGGCAAAACACCTGCCAGCCTGATCGGCGAGTTCCCGGTGGCGTTCGATGGTGTGGACTTCACGGCACAGGTGGCTCAGTACCGCCGCCTGATAACCGGAGCCCGTGCCGATTTCGAGAACGCGGTGCTCCGGCGCGAGTTGCAGCGCCTCTGTCATCAGCGCCACGATATAGGGTTGCGAGATGGTCTGGCCGCAGGAAATGGGCAGCGGCTGGTTGGCATAGGCCTCGGCTGCGAAACCTTCATCGACGAAGGCCTCGCGCGGCACGTGGCCCATCGCCGCCAGCACACGCTCATCGCGGATACCCTGATCAATCAAGGTCTCGACCAGGGCCTGCCTGCGGCTTTCCTGTTCCACTGCCTACTCCAGAATGGCCCTCACCGCGTCCATCGCTTCAAGCTGCGTCAGGTTCATGTGCAAGGGCGTTACAGAAATGCGCCGGTTGAACACCGCCCAGAGATCGGTGCCGACCGGCGGGTTGCCACGCTCGCGCTTGAAACCCAGCCAGTAATAATTATTGCCGCGCATGTCGGTGCGTTCATCGACATGCAGGAGGTTCACATCGCGCTTGCCCTGCCGCGTCACTTCGATGCCCTGCACATCATCCGGCCGGCAATCGGGGAAATTGACGTTCATCAGAATGCCGGGCCCGAAGTTCAGCTTCAGCAGTCTGGCAACGATCCCGGGGCCATGCTGTTCCGCCACCTCATAGGAAAATCCGTTGCCGTGGATGCCCGTAACCTGTGACAGCGCGATGGACTTGAAGCCCAGCTGGGTTCCCTCCATGGCTGCGGCGATGGTGCCGGAATAGGTCACGTCATCGGCAATGTTCTGGCCACGATTGACGCCCGAGAGCACGAGGTCCGGGTCACCGGGAAGGATCTTGCGCGCTGCCATCACCACGCAATCTGTGGGCGTGCCAGCCACTTCGAAGCGCTTCTCGGCGATCTTGCGGTAGCGGATCGGATCGGCGAGCGAGAGCGAGTGTCCGGCTCCGGAGTTTTCCTCCGCCGGGGCCACGATCCAGACATCCTCCGAAATGGTCCGCGCGATGCGCTCCAGCGTTTCGAGGCCGGGTGCGTGGATGCCGTCGTCATTGGTGACAAGTATGCGCATGTCTTACCCCCGCGTGATTTTCTCAAGCCCGCCCATATAGGGGCGCAGCGCCTCCGGTATGGTCACCGATCCATCGGCGGCCTGGTAGTTTTCGAGAATGGCCACCATGGTGCGGCCCACCGCAAGGCCCGACCCGTTCAGCGTGTGCACGTAGCGCGTACCCTTGCCATCCACGGGCTTGTAGCGCGCCTCCATGCGGCGGGCCTGGAAGTCGCCGCAGACCGAGCAGGAGGAGATTTCGCGGTAGGCATTCTGGCCGGGTAGCCACACCTCGAGATCATAGGTCATGCGGCTGCCGAAGCCCATGTCGCCAGTGCACAGCCGCATGACGCGGTAAGGAAGGCCCAGCTTCTGGAGCACGCTCTCGGCACACCCCGTCATGCGCTCCAG
>JBIIGF010000253.1:0-4231 GCA_044236665.1 Aestuariivirga sp.
GGTTCCGGAACTCGTCGAAACCGGAGATGCTGTCGCTTGCAAAACCATTCTTTCTCGCGAAATAGCGCCACAGCAGCACACGAAGCCAGGTGCGCCCGCTCTTGCCGAAGGAGGCGACCACACCATCGGCGGCATCGAGTTTCCGCTTCTCCTCATAGCCGCGGAACCAGCGCTCGAAGCGGATGCCCGTCTCGCGCGGCAGGATCACCGCGCCGTAGGAGACGAGCTGGCGCAGGCCGGTACGGACATCATAGGCATTGGGAAAAGTCATCGGAACGAGGCTTTCACAGCAAGGAATGGCAGGTTGGGCTTAGCAAGTTACCCATCACGCGGCAATCTCGGGCAGATATCCGGCCCGGTCCTCACACCCGCTGGCCGATATTGAAGCGGAGCAGCGACGCGATGCGGCTCTGGCCCGCCGGGCCCCGCTCGGCACGCTGGTGGATGTCGAGGTCGGGCTTGCCATTGCCCTCGATGATCATGGCGCCATCGGCCAGCATCGCCACATCCCAGCCCACCACCACGCGATGCGGGAAGGCTTCATGCGCCCTGACCGCCAGCGCCACAACATCCTGCCAATGCGGCAGGGTGCGGCCTGCAAAGCGCGCGCCGCTCACCGGATGCGTGTCGCGCCAGCCGACATCCGGGCGGATGCCGATGTCGGAGGCAATGCCGATGACACCGGTTGTCATGTCAACCGCGGTGGCCAATCCACCCTGGTGGAAATTGTCCACGACCGAATTGCCGATCGCCATGCGGAAAGCGGCATTGGTGGCCTCGGGCTTTCCGTGTTCGTTGCGGCAGGTGAGCAATCGCACCGTGGCCAGCGCGCCGTTCGAAATGTCATCAAGCGCCGGGTGATTGGCAAGCCGCGGCTGCACCAGGAAATCATCCTTCAGCGACTGGCGCGCCAGTTTCTCCATCAACTCGGCGCGGCTCAGTACCGCGCCATGGGCGTTGCGGTAATGGCCGCCGCCGATGAAGTCCCAGCGCTCCATGCGGTGGCCACCACTGCCGGAGCGCGGCTTCACGAAGAGGTCCGCCTCCGGCAGCACGGGGCTGCCACCCTTGAGGGGCTGCGCTGTACCCTTGGAGAAATGCATCAGCACCGGCACGGCCCTCACCCCCATCTCATGGCAGTGCTCGGCAAACCATATCTTGTCGTCCATGCCATCAGCACCCGGTGGTGGCTGCATCACCGAATAGGCGGGCCCGATGGTTTCATGCGCAGTGAGATAAAGCGAAGCCTGCCTCTGGCGCTCCGGCAGGTAGAGTTCGAACATGTAATACCAGAAGGGCGCGATGGCATGGCGCGCTGCCATGCCGATCTGGCCCCGCACCTGGGCGGCAGTGCTGACACCGCTCCGCGCCGCGATAGCCTTGCCGTTGCGCCGGGTGAAGATGATGATGGCAGCCGCCAGCGCCAGCGGCCAGACCGCCGCGGCGATCAGCGCCTTGAGCGGCCCCCAGGGCAGGCGCCAGTAACGGAAAGCATAAAAACGATGAAGATATTCAGCGGGCGCGAGGCCTGGCTGCGGTTTGCCGCGGAACATCCGGGACAGTGCCATGGGCAGCCCAGCCACCAGATAGGCAAAGCCTTCCGCATGGCGGAGAAATGCCTTCCACGCCGTTCCCTTCAGCGTGGTGAAGCGGTCGCCAAGGCTGGTGTGGCCATCGCCTGGGAAGAAATCACTCATCGAATCAACGGCTGTCTCTGGCAGTTCAGTGGATCGCCGCTCATAGGCCAAAAAGCCCGCGGATGCGAGCCGTGGCCCTGGCCAGCCCCTCTTCGGGTGGGGCGGCAGCAAGCGGGGCAGCAACGCTCTCCTCGCCCAGCCACCGGGCATGGCCCGCAGCCAGTAACTGGCGGTGCACAATGCGGAGATCGCGGGAGAACTTGGGTGGCGCATGGTTGATCAGCAGCCGGAACAACGTTGCATCAGAATTGCGCCCACGCCACGCAATGGGGCCGGCCTCGCTTGCTTCCTCCGCCCGCATGGCGAAGGGTCCATCCTCGATATCGAACAGAAGTACCGGCTTGCGGGTGCTCACCGCCTCCGACAGCATGGAGATCGAATCCGCCGTTACGATGATGCGGCTGGCCAGACCCAGAAAGGCATGGAACGGATTGTCCGCTGCGTCGCCGCGCCAGCGGAACATCTCGAAGGGCACATCGATGGCGCCAGCCAGAGCCTCAGTGGCGGCCTCTCCCGTGCGGGCGCTGGTGGTGACAAGCAGTGAACCACCATCGGCCCGCGCCAGTGCCGATGCCTCCCGCCCGAGCCTCGCCGCCGCGGCAGGGGTGAACAGATAGGGCCCGCTGCCGCCACCCACAAGAACTGCCGTAAAGGGTTGGGGAAGATGCGAGAGACGTGCTTGCCAGCGCGCCGCCTCAGCCGCGATCCGCTCGGCCGTTACGTCATGAACGGGCAAGAGATTGTGCAGCACATTGGGGGCCTGCGGCAGCCGGTATTGCGGGGTGGTGATGACCAGGTCGAAGCGGCGCAGATCGGCCCAGGGCGTGCCGACGAAAACGATGCGGAGATCAGGGTTGGCATGTTCCCTGAGCCAGAAGGACACGGCCTCCGCCCCGCGGCCCGAACACAGGACGAGATCGGGCCAGGGTGGTGCCAGCGGGCTGGATTTCGCAAGGTCAACGCCCGCCAGGCTGGCAAGGCTGAACAGGCGGAGAATAGCCTCATGCCTGCGGTAGGTGAGGCGCTTGGCCTCGACAGGCCAGCCCAGCGCCCCGGCCAGCGCCCGCAACTGGGTGTTGTCGCCCGAATGCGGGCTCTGCAGGATCCAGACCCTCGGCAGGCCCGCGGCGGGGCCGGACTCCTCTTGCAATTGCAACGCCTTGAACCTTGTGACAGAGCGCCGCGCGCCGGCAGCGTTTGAACCTCCGGTCAGTACATGATACAGGAGCGGCCCGTACGCAATAGTTTAGGGGATTCTCATGGCTTCGACCGGGAATGAAGGGGCTGTCCGCCCGCATGTCTTCATCCAGACCAACGACAAGCAGTCGATCGGGGCGATTGTCTCGGCCTACTCCATGAAGCGCTCGCCCAATGCCGACAAGTTCGATGTCAGCATCATGCGGAAGGAAGATTATCCGTGGTTCGCCAAGCGCGAGGGACAGACCTACAAGCGCCATGGCGTGGAGCGCGTCTGGCTTGAGAACGACCTGCAGTCCTTCACGCTGACGCGCTTCCTGCCGCCGCAGCTCATGGGCTATCAGGGCCGCGCCCTGGTGGTCGACCCGGACGTCTTCGCCGTGCAGGATGTGTGGGAACTCCTCACCCGCGACATGCAGGGCAAGGCCATCATGTGCCGTGGCTCCAAGTTCAAGAACGGCGCCTTCGCCTCCTCCGTCATGCTGCTCGACTGCGCCAAGCTGAAGCACTGGGATGTCGAAAAGGGCTTCAACGAGCTGTTCGAAGGAAAGCGCGACTATCACCAGTGGATCTCGCTCCTCATGGAAGACCGCAACACCATCGGCACCTTCGAGGATGAGTGGAACGACTTCGACAAGCTGACGCCCGCGACCAAGATGATTCACAACACCCGCCGCCGCACCCAGCCGTGGAAGACGGGCCTGAGGGTCGACTATACGCCGACTGAATTCGTGCCGGTGATCGGTTGGATCATGCGCATGCGCCGCAAGATGTTCGGCGAACACGCGCTGCTCGGCCGCTATGCCCGTCACCCGGACCCCCGGCAGGAGGCTTTCTTCTACGGCCTACTGAAGGGTGCCTATGAAGCCGGCATGGTGACGGATGCCCAGATTCAGGAGGCGATGGCGAAAAACTTCATCCGCCACGACTCGGTCGAGGTCATGAAGGCCGCACCGCCGCTGCCGCCGGTCGCGCCCCTCAAGGCCGCGGCCTGAGTTCCGCAATGCCGGATCTGGCAGGGCCGCCCGAGCCTGAACTGCGGGTGGCCCTGTTCACCGGCAACTACAACTACATCAAGGATGGCGTGGCCCTCACGCTGAACCGCCTTGTTGCCTTTCTCGAACGGCGCGGCGTACCGGTTCTGGTCTTCGCGCCGGTCGCGGATAAGCCCGCCTTCCAATCGTCGGGCGAGCTTGTGGCGGTGCCCTCTTTTTCGATCCCGACGCGCGCTGAATACCGCATCGCCACTGGCCTGCCGGATGCGGCGCGCGACAGGTTGAAGGCCTTCCGCCCCACGCTCTTCCACATCGCGGTGCCGGATATTCTGGGCTATCAGG
>JBIIGF010000254.1:0-4220 GCA_044236665.1 Aestuariivirga sp.
GGCTTTGCCGCGCTCGTCGTCGTGGGCGACCAGAAGGGCCGCGTGGGCTTCGGCCACGGCAAGGCGCGTGAAGTGCCTGAAGCCGTGCGCAAGGCCACCGAGTCGGCGAAGCGCGGCCTGATCCGCGTGCCGCTGCGCGAAGGCCGCACGCTGCACCATGACATCGACGGCCGCTGGGGTGCCGGCAAGGTGACCCTGCGCACCGCACCCGCAGGTACCGGCATCATCGCTGGCGGCCCGATGCGCGCTGTGTTCGAATCCGTTGGCATGGCGGACGTCGTCGCCAAGTCCAAGGGCTCGTCCAACCCCTACAACATGGTTCGCGCCACGTTTGACGCGCTGAAGAAGCAGACCAGCCCTCGCGCTGTTGCCTCCCGCCGCGGCAAGAAGGTGTCCGACGTGCTCCGCCGCACCGGCGGCGCGGCCGTGACCGAGTAAGCGAAGGGACCCGAGCATGGCAAACACCAAGACCATCACGCTGCAGCAGGTTGCCAGCCCGCAGCGCCGCCCGGCCGAACAGCGCGCCACGCTGATCGGCCTCGGCCTGAACAAGATGAACAGGACCTCGACCCTGCAGGATACGCCTGCGGTGCGTGGCATGATCGCCAAGGTCGCGCACCTCGTGCGCGTCGTGGAATAAGGATTACCTCCCATGAAGCTCAATGAAATCGCCGACAATCCCGGCTCCACCCACGCCAAGAAGCGTGTGGGCCGCGGCATCGGTTCCGGCCTCGGCAAGACCGCCGGCCGCGGTGGCAAGGGCCAGACGGCCCGCAAGGGTGGCGCGAAGGCTGGCTTCGAAGGCGGCCAGATGCCGATCTACCGCCGCCTGCCGAAGCGCGGCTTCAACAAGCCGAACCAGGTCGAGTACAACGAAGTGAACCTGTCGCGCGTGCAGGCTGCCATCGATGCGAAGAAGCTCGATGCTGCGGCACCAGTCACTGCGGCGGCGCTTCTGGCGGCCGGCGTCATCTCGGCTCCGCTGGGTGGCGTGCGCCTCCTCGGCAAGGGCGAGATCAAGTCCAAGCTCAATTTCGAGGTCTACCACGCCACTGCGGGTGCAGTGGCCGCAGTTGAAAAGGCCGGCGGCTCGGTGAAGATGCTGAAGCCCGCCGAAAAGGCTTCTGAAGCGAAGTAAGCTTGCAGGCATCGGACCGGGGCCCCACATGAGGGGCCCCAAGCCTTTGCGAGGACGATAGAATGGCATCAGCCGCGGAACAACTTGCTGCAAACCTGAACTTCGGCGCACTCGCCAAGTCGGAAGACTTGAAGAAGCGCATCTGGTTCACGCTCGGCGCCCTCATCGTCTACCGGCTCGGCAGCTACATCCCGATCCCCGGCGTTGATGCGGTCGAACTCGCGAAATTTGCAGCACAGAATTCCAGTGGCATCCTTGGCTGGGTGAACAATCTCGCGGGCGGTGCACTTGGCCGCATGGCGATCTTCGCCCTCAACATCATGCCCTATATCTCGGCCTCGATCATCATCCAGCTGATGACCTCGGTGTCGCCGCATCTTGAGCAACTCAAGAAGGAAGGCGAGCAGGGCCGAAAGAAGATCAACCAGTACACCCGCTACGGCACCGTGTTCCTGGCGGCGCTCCAGTCCTATGGCATTGCCGTTGGTCTCGAGGGGCAGCCAGGCCTCGTTGTCGATCCGGGCATGTTCTTCCGCCTCTCGACCGTCATCACGCTGACGGGCGGCACGGTGTTCCTGATGTGGCTCGGTGAGCAGATCACCTCGCGCGGCATCGGCAATGGTATTTCGCTCATCATCTTCGCGGGCATCGTGGCGGGCCTCCCGTCCGGCATAGCGGGGCTTCTGGAACTCGGCCGCACCGGGCAGATTTCCACCTTTGTGATCCTCGGCATCATCATCATGGCGGTGGCCGTGATCGCCTTCATCGTGCTGGTGGAGCGCGCCCAGCGGCGCCTGCTGATCCAGTATCCGAAGCGCCAGGTCGGCAACAAGATGTTCCAGGGCGAAAGCTCGCACATGCCGCTGAAGCTCAACACCTCGGGCGTCATCCCGCCGATCTTCGCGTCGTCGCTGCTGCTGCTGCCGATCACGGTCGCCAACTTCACCAAGGGGCAGGGGCCTGACTGGCTGAACTCGATAACGGCCATGCTCGGCCATGGCCAGCCGCTGTTCCTGTTCCTCTATGCCGTGCTCATCGTCTTCTTCGCCTTCTTCTACACCTCCATCATGTTCAACCCGAATGAGACGGCGGACAATCTGAAGAAGTACGGCGGCTTCATTCCCGGCATCCGCCCGGGCGAGCGCACCGCCGAATACATCGACTATGTGCTGACTCGCATTACACTCATCGGTGCGCTTTACCTCGTCCTGGTGTGTTTGCTGCCTGAATTCCTGATCGGCTATACGGGCGTTCCCTTCTACTTCGGCGGCACCTCGCTGCTGATCGTCGTGAGCGTGACCATGGATACCGTCGCTCAGGTGCAAGGACATCTGATGGCCCAGCAATATGAGGGCCTGATCCGGAAGTCCAAGCTCAGGGGTAGCAAGCGGTGAACATCATTCTTCTCGGGCCTCCAGGGGCCGGCAAGGGTACACAGGCGAAACTCATCGAAGACGCCCACGGCATGAAGCAGTTGTCGACGGGGGACATGCTCCGTGCGGCGGTTGCAGCCGGAACCGAGACTGGCCGCAAGGCCAAGGAAATCATGGACCGGGGCGAACTCGTGCCCGACGCCGTGGTGGTCGGCATCATCGCCGACCGACTCGACCAGTCCGACGTTCGCAAGGGTTTCATCCTCGATGGATTCCCCCGCAATACGGCCCAGGCCGAGGCCCTGGACACGATGCTTTCCGGCAAGGGCCTGAAGCTCCATGCCGTAATCGAGATGAAGGTTGACGATGAGGCGCTCGTCGAGCGCATCACCGGGCGTTACACCTGTGCCGGCTGCGGCAAGGGCTATCACGACCGGTTCGAACAACCAAAGGTTTCGGGTGTGTGCGATGTGTGTGGGGGGACCCAGTTCACGCGCCGCGCCGACGACAACGAGAAAACGGTCCGTGACCGCCTCGCTGTCTACAACAAGCAGACTGCCCCGCTGGTTGCGTACTATGGCGGGCGTGGAACGTTGAAGTCGATTGACGGTATGGCGGACATCTCTGAGGTGACCCGTCAGATCGAGGCTGTGCTGAAAGGCGTTTGAGTCCGGTTTTGTGGCGTTCTTGAGGTTGACGCGCGAGCGATTCCCCTCTATTACCCGCTGCAATCTCGGTCGAGGACAGGCTGGCTTCAGGGGGAACACCCCTTGGGGTACGGCCTTATGCCTTTGAAGGCTGCCGGTCGAAAAAGTCGAAAACTTATGCGAAGTCAGCCGCTTAAGCTGCTGAAGTGATTAGGAGAACAGGCGTGGCCCGTATTGCAGGCGTCAACATTCCGACCAACAAGCCCGTGGCGATCTCGCTGCGCTATATCTATGGAATCGGCCCGGTCAACGCGCTCGAGATCTGTGACAAGACCAAGATCGAGCCGACCAAGCGCGTCAATGAACTCTCGGACGCCGAGGTTCTGGCGATCCGCGAAGTGATCGACCGTGACTACATGGTCGAGGGCGACCTGCGCCGTGAAGTGTCGATGAACATCAAGCGCCTTGTTGATCTTGGCTGCTACCGTGGCCTGCGTCACCGCAAGGGCCTCCCCGTGCGCGGCCAGCGCACCCACACCAATGCCCGCACCCGCAAGGGTCCCGCCAAGGCGATCGCCGGCAAGAAGAAGTAAAGGCTGAAAGAACATGGCTAAGGAAGCTGCACGTCCGCGCCGCAAAGAGCGCAAGAACATCTCCTCCGGCGTCGTCCACGTGAACTCGTCGTTCAACAACACGATGATCACCATCACCGACGTCCAGGGCAACGCCATCGTCTGGGCTTCGGCTGGCAAGCTGGGCTTCAAGGGTTCGCGCAAGTCAACGCCCTATGCCGCTCAGGTCGCTGCCGAGCAGGTGGGCCGCGCCGCCATGGAACATGGCATGCGCACTGTCGAGGTTGAGGTCTGTGGCCCGGGTGCTGGCCGTGAATCAGCGCTGCGTGCCCTTCAGGCCTGTGGCCTTCAGGTGACGTCGATCCGCGACGTGACCCCCATTCCGCACAACGGCTGCCGTCCGCCGAAGCGCCGCCGCGTCTGACGCGCTGCCGTTTCCGCCATCCGGCCATCCGGATGGTTCATTCTTATCTTCGTGAAATGTGGCTCC
>JBIIGF010000467.1:0-2707 GCA_044236665.1 Aestuariivirga sp.
ATCGCACTGGCGCGCCGCCTGATCCACGCGGCCCGGCCCGCAAGCCAGGTTTTTTCCGACATCTATGAACAAAAGCAATGGGGCAGCGCCCCCGAAGCCGGAACGCCTTTCTACTCCGGCCCTGGTTCCCACGACCCGGCAATTGTCTCGCCCTATGTCGATGCCGTACGCACCTATCTCACGTCCCTGGGGAACCCGGATGTGGCGGACCTCGGCTGCGGGGACTTCTCGGTTGGCGTACAGTTGCGCGACGCATGCAAGCGCTACCGCGCAGCAGATGCGGTACCAGAGATCATTGAATTCAACCGCAGGAAATATGCAGGCCTCGGCATCGAGTTCAGCGTTGCAGATCTGACAACGGGTCGCCTGCCGAAAGCCGACGTGGCAATTGTCAGGCAGGTCTTGCAGCATCTCTCCAATGATCAGATCGCCAAGGCGCTGATCAGGATCGCCACACGGTATAAACATCTGGTCCTGACGGAACACCTGCCGGACGAAGTTCCCTTCAAACCGAACGTCGACATCCGGATGGGACCGCTGACCCGGCTTGGCCAGAAAAGCGGCGTCGTCGTCACCGCGCCACCATTCAACATGCCTGTGAAGGATGAACGGATCCTGTGCGAGGTTCGCCAGTTCGGCGGGATCATCCGGACGACGGCCTATACACTGTGAGAAATGGGCCGGATGGCCCCGCGAAAACGGCAAATCGATGACTAATCCCCTGCATTTCCTGAATGTCGGCGCGCCGATCAACGTCATGGACGTCGGCGCATCCGCAATCAACGAAGTCCCCTTGTACAAGTCCCTGCTCGACTGCGGCTACGCGCATCTCTACGCCTTCGACGGCGATGCGCGCCAAACCGCAGAGATCCACCAGCGCTATGGCGGCAAGGCATCCGTCTTTGCCGATTTCCTGTTCGACGGATCGGAGCGCACGCTTTATCTCGCAGCAGCCGAGACCGGCATGACCTCGCTGCTGAAGCCCCGGGCCGAAGCCCTCGCCTTCTTCAATGGTTTCACCGACTTCGGCAGGGTGGAGGCCACGCATCAGGTCCGCACCCGCCGCCTCGACGATATCGAGGGGCTGCCGGATATCGACCTGATCAAGTTGGATGTGCAGGGCGCGGAGCTGACGATCCTCAAGCACGGTCCGGAGAAACTGCGGAACTGCCTCGCCATTCACCTCGAAGTATCCTACGTGTGCCTGTACGAGGGCCAGCCAGCATTCGGCGACATCGACATCTGGATGAGGTCACAGGGCTTCATGCCCCACCGCTTCCTCGAGGTGAAACAATGGGTGATCGCTCCCACGATCTTCGGCGGAAATCCGCGCATTCCGGGCAATCAACTGCTTGAGTCCGATATCATCTACATCAGGGACCCACTGCGCATCACGGAGTTCACCGACACCCAGCTCCTGAAGATGGCAGTGCTCGCTCATTTCTTCTGCGACAGCCGGGACCTGTGCGTATATATGCTCCTGGAACTTGAGCGCCGCAACCGGATCGACCCCCTTTCCCATCAGGTCTACCTCACGCTGACCAATCCACCTGCAAGCCATGCGCCATAGCACCGGCCAGACTGAGCGCCTCGGTTGCTTGTGCCGGAAGCGCATGTGCTCCTGAACCGCCACGCACGAGCCCCGCGCGCGTTGCAACAGGGCCGAAGACAACACATTATGAACCAAGTATAACCAGAAGCGGATTATTCTGATGATCGAGACATTCTCAACCCTGATTGCTGGATTGGTACTGGTCGGCAGCATTGGTGGAATCGTATTTGCCGTGCGGCAGCAGCGCCGCACCCGGACAAGCCTCAAGACGCCGGTCATATCTTCCGAGGCGATCACCATCATCATGTCTTTCGTGGCGTTTCTGGCCATTGCCTATCTGATTGCACAGATGGCATGATGAAGGACCGGCCTGACCGCTTGCAAAATGCCGGAACAACATGGGCCCGAAACAGCCGCTGATGGCACCGGGGTACGGCATGACACATCCCTTTCATAAGGCGGCCCCCGATACTGGCGCAGGACAAGCGGCGAACCAGCTGCCAGGACGCAACTGATACAAGACAACTCCCAGACACGAGCATACCGCATGACCGCCACCAACAACACCGCAGCTGAGACCCTGGGCCAGATCGGATGCCGCGCCGGAACGGACAAGACTTTGCACCACAGTTACGATTTCTACTATCCGCTCTTCCTTGAGCGGTTCAGGCCCCTGAGGAACGCGGCCATGCTGGAGATCGGCATCGACCAGGGGGCATCGCTCAAGATGTGGCTTGAGTATTTTCCTCACGCATTCATCTACGGAATTGATATCGGCGTGTCCGGCGAGGGTCCCCGTCACAGGATTGTCCGGATGGATCAGAGCGATTTGCCAGCCTTGTCCCGGCTTGCCGCAGCAGAAATCCGCCATCCGGTTTTCCTTGTCGTCGATGACGGTTCACACATCCCCGCCCATCAGGTCAGTTCATTCGATCTCCTGTTCAGGGATCTCCTCTTGCCGGGCGGTGTCTACATCATCGAGGACGTCGAGGTCTCCTACTGGACCAAGGGAGACTGCTACGGAACCCCCACGCGTCTGGGCTACCAGCATCCTGCCTCGGTGATCGAAGTCTTCAAGCTGATCGCTGATGACCTCAATCAGGAGTTTCTCACCGAGGCAAACAGACACGCACAAGATCTGAGATTGAATGGCCG
>JBIIGF010000255.1:0-4207 GCA_044236665.1 Aestuariivirga sp.
TGCCGATGGCCGCCCCGGTGAGGAAGAAGACGCGCTGGATGGTGCCGCGGCTTGCACCCATGGTGCGCAGGATGGCGATGTCCCGGCCCTTATCCTTCACCAGCATGATGAGGCCGGAAATGATGTTGAGCGCCGCGACGAGGATGATCATCGTCAGCACAAGGAACATCACGTTGCGTTCCACCGCCAGCGCGTTGAAGAAGGTCGAGTTGCGGTCCTTCCAGCTGGAAATGGCCATGCCATCTCCCGCCGCCGTGAGCACCGGGCTGGTGAAGCGTTCGACCTCATCTGGCTCTTCAACCATCACCTCGATCTGGCTGACACCAGTATCGGTGTTGAAGTAATCCTGCGCCTCGGACAGCGGCATGTAGATGACGTTCTCGTCATAGTCCGACATGCCGACCTTGAAGATCGCCACGACGGGATAATCGCGGATGCGCGGGGTGTTGCCGACCACCGTGTCAGCCCCATCGGGCGAGATGATGGTGATACGCGAGCCGAGGCCCAGTTGATGCCGCCACGCCATGCGCTCGCCGATCGCCACGCCGCCCGATGCCTCAAAGCCCGCAAAGGAGGGTGGATCATCCGGCAGATGGTCAGGATTCATGCCGGTGCGAAGGTCGGTGTTGTTGAGGCTCGGCAGCTTCTGGATATCGGTTTCCGATATGCCACGGACCAGGGCGCCCGTGTTGTTGCGGAGGCTGGAGGCCATGGCCTGGCCTTCCACCAGCGCAACAGCACGGGTGACGCCCGGCACAGCCGCGAGTTTCACCTGAATGTCGGCGTAGTTTTCGATCGGCATCAGGTCGGAGCGGTAGATGCTCACATGGCCCTGAAAGCCAAGGATCTTGTCGAGCAACTCGGCACGGAAGCCATTGAGCACCGCCATGACGACGATCAGCGTCGCAACACCCAGCAGAATGCCGAGGAACGAAAACAGTGAAATCACCGAGATGAAGCCCTCCCGGCGCCTGGCGCGCAGATAGCGGGCTGCCAGCATCCACTCGAAAGGTGCGAAGGGCCGCGTATCGGGAAGGCTCTTGTCCATCAGGCGGTGAAGCGGGCCAGCAACTGGTCGAGCGCCACGTTCTCGCGCGCGCCGGTCTTGCGGTTCTTCACCTCGGCGATGCCATCCTTCAAGCCGCGCGGACCGATGATGACCTGCCAGGGAAGCCCGATCAGATCCATGGTGCCGAACTTGGCACCCGCGCGCTCGTCGCGGTCATCATAGAGAACGTCCACGCCCTTGGCTTCCAGCGCCTTGTAGATCCTGTCGCAGGCGGCATCTGTTTCGGCGTCACCTGCCTTCAGGTTGATGAGGCCCACCTTGAAGGGCGCCACCGGTTCCGGCCAGATGATTCCAGCCTCGTCATGGCTCGCCTCGATGATGCCGCCGACGAGGCGCGACACGCCGATGCCATAGGAACCGGATTGCACGGTAACCTTCTTGCCATCCGGCCCCTGCACTTCGCACTTGAAGGGCTCGGAATACTTGGTGCCGAAGAAGAAGATGTGGCCCACCTCAATGCCGCGCCCCGTCACACGGTGCTCCGCGGGAACACGGGCTTCATAGTCGGCCTGATCATGCATTTCCGAAGTCGCGGCATATTTGGACGTGAACTCATCAACCACCTTGGACACGGCGTTCACATCGTCATAGTCGATCTCGAAGGTTGACCAGTCCATGTCATGGAAGGCCTTGTCGAAGAACACCTCCGATTCGCCGGTTTCCGCGAGGATCAGGAATTCATGGCTGTCCTTGCCGCCGATGGGGCCGGTCTCGGCGCGCATCGGAACGGCCTTCAGGCCCATGCGGGCGAAGGTCTTCAAATAGGACACGAACATCTTGTTGTAGGAATGCTGCCCCGCCTCGCGGGTCAGATCGAAGGAATAGGCATCCTTCATCAGGAACTCCCTGCCGCGCATGACGCCGAAGCGCGGGCGCACCTCATCGCGGAACTTCCACTGGATGTGGTAGAGGTTGCGCGGCAGATCCTTGTAGCTCTGCACGCCTTGCGCGAAGATGTCGGTAATCATTTCCTCGTTGGTGGGGCCGAACAGCATGTCGCGGTCATGCCGGTCCTTGATGCGCAGCATCTCCTTGCCATAGGCATCATAGCGGCCGGAGGTGCGCCACAGGTCGGCCGGCTGGATGGTCGGCATCAGCACTTCGATGGCGCCAGCCCGGTTCTGCTCTTCCCGCACGATCTGCTCGATCTTGCGCAGCACGCGGTAGCCCAGCGGCAGCCAGGAATAGCTCCCCGCCGCCTCCTGACGAATCATGCCGCAGCGCAACATAAGCTTGTGGGAGACGATCTCCGCTTCCTTCGGATCATCGCGCAGAATGGGCATGAAATACTGGGAAAGGCGCATGGGAGTCCTGCATTGGAGAGGTTTGCGGCTCTTTTAAGGGAAAACCCCCGGAACTCAAGTAACCGGCCCGCCGCAATCGAATGCCGGAAATCGGCCTTCGGGAATTCACACACCTAAGATTGCAAATTCCGGTCGAGGATGGGTAAGTCTGATGAATTGTGGCGAGCTTGTGACATTTTTCACTCGACAAGCGCCCCGGTTGTGATAGCCTTTTTTGCAATAAGAACAAGACCACGGTGTGCACTCATGTGACCCAGGTCTGGGGAGGTAGGTTTCCGGGCGCGCGATTGCAGCAGCTCCGCCGGTCAGGTCACCGGAAGTAAAGGAAACAAAAAAGAAAGAGGCGAGGCTCGTGCTTCGCCTTTTTCTTTGCGCGATATCTCAGATTGGCAGCATTCCGCTCATCGGTCCGCCACGCTGAAGCAAGCGCGGCCGTCAATGATCGACCGGCATCGACTTCAGATAGGGAATGTCGTCGAAGCTGATCCAGCCATAGGTCGTCTGGCCCCAGACCAAAGCGAACACCAGCGCCGACAGAATGGTGGTGCCGATCACCTTGCGGAGCAGCATGGGCCTCACGGGCGCGCCATGCTCATTGCCCTGCTCAACCACTTCGCCCGCCTCATGGGCGTTGCGCACGCCAAAGGGCAGCACCACGAAGAGGCACACCCACCAGATGATGAAATAGATCGCCAGTCCGCTTTCGAATCTCATGCCTGCTCCAGTTCCACCAGCGTGCCGCAGAAATCCTTCGGATGAAGAAAGAGCACTGGTTTGCCATGGGCGCCGGTCTTGGGGTTGCCATCCCCCAGCACCTTCGCGCCCTGCGCCTTCAGATGGTCACGCGCCGCGAGAATGTCATCCACCTCGTAACAGACATGGTGAATGCCGCCACCCGGGTTCTTCTCGAGAAAGCCCTTGATCGGCGAGGCATCTCCCAGCGGTTCCAGCAGTTCGATCTTGGTGTTGGGCAGTTCGACAAACACCACGGTCACGCCGTGTGCCGCCTCGACCTGCGGCGCGGATACTTTTGCCCCCAGCATCGTGCGGTAGACCTCGATTCCCTTGGCAAGGTCCGGCACGGCGATGGCGACATGATTGAGACGTCCGAGCATGGGAAAGACTCCTCCTGTTGCGAGGCGTTTTAGAAGCCCGGGCGGGCCGGCTCAATGCGGCTTTTCGGCCAAGGCGCGGATTACCCAGTCCTGCTGCTCCGGCAGTTGCCCCCCACGCGGCTCGAACACGCGGCGGTCCAGGAAATAGGCAGCAAGCTTCAGCCCGTCGATCACATCGGCCGGGGGTGCCGCCACGCCCCCACCTGCCAGAAACGGTGGCAGGCGGAACAGCCGGTCGCGGAACGGGTGGCCCGCCTCGGCCGATACGGCCTTGCCGCTGCGGGGCGACACGAAGGCGAGGTTCTCCCGCGTGCCTGTGGCCGCACATCTGGAAAGATCGAGCCCGAAGCCAAGCTCATCGAGCAGGCCAAGCTCCCAGCGCACCAGCAGGGCAGGCCAGACATCATCTTGGCTGATGGCATCCAGCACCACGCGCAGCGCCTCATAGACGCGCGGATGCGGCTCACGCTCGGGCAGGAGCTGGGCAAGGCCCGTGAGCGTCGCCAGACCCGCAAGCCGGAACGGCTCTTCCATGATGGCGCCGGCGTGGAGCTCCAGCGGCTCGAGCGTGAAGGTGCCGAGCTGCTCCTCGAGCCGCGCCCGCCACACCGCCTGAACGATGTTGCCCGCCTGAAGCACGGGGCGCTGCTGCTTGGAGCGTCCGCCGCGCACCAGGCCCATCACCCGGCCATGCCGGGCGGTCAGGGTTTCGGCAATGG
>JBIIGF010000256.1:0-4201 GCA_044236665.1 Aestuariivirga sp.
GGAGAGGATCTCCTCCACAGCCTCGAGCGAAGCATCGACATTGCGCACCAGTTCGCCATCGCGGCTGCGCTTCATTCTTTCGACCAGCGTCGAGGTGAACAGGCGCGCGGCATTGAGCGGTTGCAGGATGTCGTGGCTTGCCGCCGCGATGAAGCGCGTCTTGGAGAGGTTTGCGGCATCCGCCTGCGACTTGGCCTCGGCCAGTTCCTCGTTCAGCCGGGTCAGTTCGGCGGTACGCTCCCTGACGCGGCGCTCGAGCGATTCATTGACGCGCTGCAACTCCTCCGCCGCGAGCACGCTCTCGGTCGCATCGATGACGGTGACAACCACGCCGCCATCGGGCATGGGACTCGCGCGGAATTCGAAGACATGCCCGGTGTCGAGGCGGCGTTCGCGGAACACCTCCTGCGTGAGGGCGATCTTGCGCACTCGGTCATCAAGGGCAGCAGCGCCGCCTGCGGTACGCTCCAGGAATGCGCCGAGCACTTCCGGCAGCGGCGTTCCCACCCGGTTGAGGTCATTGCCGAGCCCGAGGAATTCCTGCAACGTGCTGTTCCAGCAGATCAGCGTCATGCCGGGCTCGAACACGGCGAGGCCCTGATCGACGTTGTCGATCGCCGACTGCAGGAGATCGCGGTTGTGCTGGATGGCCGCCGAGGCATCGTCGAGCAATTTCATGGCGCCGCGGGCATGAAGCGAGTGGCGCTCCAGCATCAGGGCGATGACGAGCCTCGCGGAGGCGACGCCGACAGCACTTGCCAGCAGGTGTTCGGCAAAGCGGATGAGGCGCACATCCGCCTCGCCGCCGCGCACGCCGATCTGACCCTGCTGGGCGCGGAAGCCGTCGAAGGCGGCGCGGGCCCGGTCGGGGCCGATATAGCGCGCGACCGTATCCTCCAGCCTGTCCGCCGTCACGGCGGTGCGCCACAGCTTGAAGCCGGTGCCGCTGCCGGGCTGCAGGTCGCGGGTGACAAAGCTGGTCGCCTGCACCCGCTCGATGGGGGTGGGCGCGCGCGTCAGCGAGCCTGCGATATAGGCGGTGACATTGGCAACGAGGCTCCAGATGACGCCATGCGTCAGGCTGTTGAATTCCATGGCGAACAGCATGCGGGCACGCAGCACCCCGATGCCGAACGGCCCCTGCTCCAGAAAGCCGTTGCCGATCCAGCCCGCATCGGCGAAGGACGGCAGCAGCAGCGTATAGACCCAGACGATGAAGCCCGCGGTGATGCCCCACATGGCGCCGCGTGCCGTGGCCCGCTTCCACACCAGCCCGCCGAAAAAGGCAGGCGCGAACTGCGCCACGGCGGCGAAGGACAGGAGCCCCACCTGCGCCAGCGCGGCGGAGGCGCCGATCATCTGGTAATAGGCATAGGACAGCGCCAGGACGACGATGATGGCGATGCGCCGTACGAGGATGAGTGTCTCGCCCATGTCCTGGTGTACGGTGGCGCGCTCCACCTGGCGGCGCAACAGCAGCGGAACGATCAGATTGTTGCACACCATGATGGAGAGCGCGATGCACTCGACGATCACCATGGCTGTGGAGGCCGAGAGCCCTCCAAGGAAGGCGATCAGCGCGATTCCCGGATTGCCGGCATGAACCGGAAGCGCCAGCACGAATGTGTCCCCGTCGGAGCCGGCGGGCAGCAGCAGGAGGCCGGCGACTGCAATCGGGATCACGAACAGGTTGATGGCCACCAGATAGGCGGGAAACAGCCAGGCGGCGCGGCGGATTTCGCCGCGGCTGGCGTTTTCCACTGCCGCCACATGGAACTGGCGGGGCAGCAGCACCACCGCGAAGGCGGCCAGCAAGGTGAGGGTCAGCCACTGCCCGCCATCAAGGCTGCCCGAAAACAGGGCCCGCACGGCAGGTTCCGCCGTCGCGCGCTCGAGAAACGCCGAGGCGCCACCCATCATGCCGAACACCACGAACGCGCCCACCGCGAGGAAAGCCAGAAGCTTCACCATGGATTCGACGGCAATCGCCAGAATCATACCGTCCTGGTGCTCTGTGGTGTCGATATGGCGGGTGCCGAACAGAATGGCGAAGATGCCCATGGTGACCACCACGAGGATCGACAGCTCGTCGATTCCGGTCGTGGCGGGCAAAATGCCGCGTGTCCAGCCGGGTTCGCTCATCAGGACCTGCAGGGCGGCGGATACGGCCTTCAGCTGGATCGAGATATAGGGAACGATGCCAATGACGGCGATGATCGTCACCAGCGCGCCCAGCGCCTCGCTCTTGCCATAGCGGGCCGACAGGAAATCGGCGATCGAGGCGATGTTGTGACGCTTGGTCAGCCCGGCGATCAGCTGCAGCAGCTTCCAGCCCAAGACGAACACCAGGATCGGCCCCAGATAGATGGGCAGGAAGTCGAGGCCGGAGCGCGAAGCGATGCCGACGCTGCCGAAATAGGTCCATGACGTGCAGTAAACGCCCAGCGACAGGGCATAGATCAGCGGCCGCCCGGCCCTGACGTTCCACCGCTTGGCCATACGGTCGCCGTAGGTCGCCACCGCGAACAACGCCCCGAGGTAGAGAAGCCCAGCCGCCAGTATGGTGAATTCGCCGATCATGCAGAACCATGATCGGCGGGAAGCGCCGCCGAATCAAGCCTTCCGGGCAAACCGGGCCCCGCAAGCCCCGCCGCCCTCCCCGACTATCCGAACAGACCGGCCTGCGATTGATCCAAGTCAATGACCGGGGAGCCCCCCAAACGCATTCGTGGACAAGGACTATTTTCAGAAAGGGGGTCTCCCATGGGGGCTGAAGCAATCGTACGGAAAGGGTCGCCCTCGGGCGGCGGTTCACTGGTGATCATGGGCCTCTGGATCCTGCTCGCCGTGTTCGCCATCTCGATGGGCGCCAAGGCGGAGGATACGCCCTTCGCCATCCACATGTTCATGTTCGCCGCCGCGGCGATCCTGGCGCTGATCTTCAAGGCGCGCAGCTTCGGCAACCCCGCCCCGGACACCTCCGGCTACATGGATGACGTCGTCCGCTGGGGCGCCATCATCACAATCTTCTGGGGCATCGTCGGGTTCCTCGTCGGTGTCGTGGTCGCACTGCAGCTGGCCTACCCCGCGTGGAACCCCGATCTCGAATGGTTCAACTTCGGCAGGCTCCGCCCGCTGCACACGTCAGCGGTGATCTTCGCCTTCGGTGGCAACGCGCTCATCGCCACCTCCTTCTATGTGGTCCAGCGCACCAACCGCACCCGCCTGGCGCTCGGCAACCTCGCATGGTTCGTGTTCTGGGGCTACCAGCTGTTCATCGTGCTGGCCGCCACGGGCTATCTGCTCGGCGTCACCGAGGGCCGCGAATATGCCGAACCCGAATGGTACGTGGACCTGTGGCTCACCATTGTCTGGGTCGCCTACTTCCTGGTGTTCTTCGTCACGCTGCTGAAGCGCAAGGAACCCCACATCTATGTGGCCAACTGGTTCTACCTCGCCTTCATCGTGACGATCGCCATGCTGCACATCGTCAACAACCTGTCGATCCCTGTCTCGGTGTTCGGCTCGAAGAGCTATTCGCTGTTCTCGGGCGTGCAGGATGCGCTGACGCAGTGGTGGTACGGCCACAACGCGGTGGGCTTCTTCCTCACCGCCGGCTTCCTCGGCATGATGTACTTCTTCATCCCGAAGCGCGCCAACCGTCCGGTCTATTCCTACCGGCTGTCAATCGTGCACTTCTGGTCGCTGATCTTCCTCTATATCTGGGCCGGTCCGCACCATCTGCACTATACAGCACTTCCCGACTGGGCGCAGACGCTCGGCATGGTGTTCTCCATCATGCTGTGGATGCCCTCCTGGGGCGGCATGATCAATGGCCTGATGACGCTCTCGGGCGCCTGGGACAAGCTGCGCACCGACCCCGTGCTGCGCATGATGGTGATCTCCGTCGCCTTCTACGGCATGTCCACCTTCGAAGGTCCGATGATGTCCATCAAGGCGGTGAACTCGCTGTCGCACTACACCGACTGGACCATCGGCCACGTGCACTCCGGCGCACTGGGCTGGGTGGGCATGATTTCCATGGGCTGCCTCTATCACCTGATCCCGCGCCTCTGGGGCAAGAAGGAAATGTATTCGCTGCGCCTTGTCAGCTGGCATGTGTGGCTCGCCACCCTCGGCATCGTGGTTTACGCCTCGGCCATGTGGGTGTCGGGCATCATGCAGGGCCTGATGTGGCGTG
>JBIIGF010000257.1:0-4183 GCA_044236665.1 Aestuariivirga sp.
CCGCTGGCCGACCGGCTGCTGATCGAACTTTCGGGCTCAGGCACTCACCGAGAGGCGGCCATCACCGCGAGTGGGGCCTGGGCTCAGGCGCTCACCCGCAATGACGCGATCCGCGCCTTTCTCGCTGCTACCCGCTGGTCCATGGCGGAGCGCCGCTTCCTTGAGGGCGATGCTTCCTTTCGCCGCTATGAAACACTTCATCTCGAACATGGTGAAGCCGCGGTGCTGATGGACATGCCGGCACGGCCTGATGGCCCTCCGGTGAAGCACGGCAAGCCCTACAGCGCCATCGCCCATCTGGCCGAGGATATCCGCGCCGTCATCGCGGTAAACAGCGTGCTGCTCGACAAGGGCTATAGCGCACCGCGCGCCGAGGCCTTCGACCTGGAGCATGGCTTCGCCGTCATGGAAGACCTTGGCCGCAACGTCTATGGCCGCATGATGCGCGAGGGTGCTGGCATGGCCGAACCCATGTCCACTGCCGTGGCCGTGCTCGCCGACATGGCGGGGCGTGACTGGCCGCAGGATGTTCACCTGCCGCACACAGTGCATCGCGTTCCACTTTATGACATTGAGGCGCAATTGATCGAGGTCGATCTCCTGCCCTCGTGGTTTTGGCCGCATGTCACGGGATCGGATGTTTCCCCAGATGCGTTGGTGGAATTCGAAAGTCTGTGGGGCGATCTCCTGCCTCTCACGCAGCCGGAGAGGCGCGTGTGGGTTCTGAGGGATTATCACTCGCCCAACCTGTTATGGCTGCCTGAGCGTGAGGGATTGAAGCGCGTCGGCCTCATCGATACGCAGGATTGCCTGATGGGCCATCCAGCCTATGATCTGGCGTCCCTGCTGCAGGATGCCCGCGTCGATATCGACTTTGCGATGGCTGATGATCTTTATGCTGAGTATTGTGCCCTCCGTGCAGGCAGCGGGTCTTTCGACCGTGAAGCCTTCGATGTCGCTTATGCCATTCTGGGCGCGCAGCGCGCCACCAAGATTCTCGGCATCTTCGCGCGCCTGTCGAAGCGCGATGGCAAGCATGGCTATCTCCGTCATATTCCGCGTGTCTCGCGCTATCTCGAGCGCAACCTCGCCCATCCGCGGCTTGGCGCGCTCAAGGCCTGGTTTGACCGGCATCTTCCACGAGACCAGCGGGAGCGCGGTTGATGGCGGTTGGCAGGACAGCAATGGTGCTTGCCGCGGGATATGGCCAGCGCATGCGGCCCCTGACGCTCACGCGGCCGAAGCCCTTGGTGGAGGTATCGGGCAGGGCGCTCATTGACTACGGTATCGACCGCCTCCGACACGCCGGCGTCGAGACGGCGGTGGTCAATGTGCATTATCTCGCTGACCAGATCGAGGCGTGGGCGGGGCAGCAGGCGGCACCCCGCATCATCATCTCGGATGAGCGCGATGAGATTCTCGATACGGGTGGTGGTGTGGCAAAGGCCTTGCCACTTCTGGGGGACGATCCCTTCTTCGTCCTCAACAGCGACAGTTTCTGGGTGGATGACGGCGAACCGGCCCTTGATCGCCTGCGCGCGGCGTGGGACGATGCGACCATGGATTGTCTTCTTCTCCTGTCTCCGCTTGAGCGCACCGTCGGATATGATGGCGCGGGCGATTTCGTGCGGGGTGATGACGGGCGGCTGGCGCGGCGCGCCGCCGCGGGCGGAACACCCCTGGCCTATATCGGTGGTTATCTCGTGTCGCCCCGCCTGTTTGCCGGCGCCCCGCCGGGCAGCTTCTCGATGAATCTCCTGTGGAACAGGGCCATTGCGGAGCGCCGCCTGTTCGGTCTTGAGCATCTCGGCCGCTGGCTGCATGTCGGAACGCCAGAATCCATTCCGCTTGCCGAACACGCTCTCAAGGGGTGAGCGATGGCTGGTGACGCGCCGCACCTCTTCACCATCTCTCCCGACAGGCCATTCCTTGAAACCCTTGCCCGCGCCGTTCTGAACGGCTTTCCGCTTGCTGGTGGCTTGGCGCCGGGGCCACTTGACCTCGCGCGCTGGACGATCCTGCTGCCCACCCGCCGCGCGGTGCGTGAACTGGAAGACATTTTCTTTCGTCTCGCTGGCGGTGGAACTGTCCTGCTGCCGCGGCTGCGGCCCATTGGTGACATCGACGAAGACCTGCTCGCCCCTGAGGCGGGGCATGTGGAATTGGACAAGGCCATCAGCGCGCCGGGCCAGCTTCTCCTGCTGATGGACCTGATCGATGAGTGGGCTGCAGCCAACCCCACGGCCAGGCTGGCGCAGGAGATTGCCGCGGCGCCGCATCAGGCTGGTGGGCTTGCCCTGTCGCTCGCCGAATTCCTCGACTCCGTTGAAACCGAGGATATCGATGTCAGCAGATTAGCCGAACTCTATGGCCTTGAATCGGCGCGCCACCGCGAGGCAATTCTCGATTTCCTGTCGATCGCGCGCGAGAAATATCCCCGGCGCCTTCGGGCCGAGAAGGCCATCGGTCCGCAGGCGCGGCGGTCGTCACTTCTCCGGCACGAGGCCGACCGGCTTGAAAGGTCCCAGACCGAGCGGCCCTTCATTGCTGCAGGCTCCACTGGCTCCATTCCGGCCACCTGCGCGCTGCTGAAAGCCATTGCCAACCTGCCCAATGGTGCGGTGGTGCTGCCCGGCCTTGACCAGATGATGGATGATGCGAGCTGGACAGCCGTTGGCCCCACCCACCCGCAACATGCGTTGAAGCAACTGCTCGGCCGCCTGAACGCCTCGCGACCCATGGTGCGCGAACTGGGTGGCGCGACGCCCGGTCCGCGCGCCTGGCTTGCCAGCGAGTTGATGCGCCCGGCCGAAGCGGCGCATGTGTGGAACACATCGCTCAAGGGTGCCAGGGCGCAGATCGAGGCCGGGATGGCGGGCGTCGAACTCGTCGAAACCCGCAGCATTCAGGAACAGGCGGTCACCGCCGCACTGATCCTTCGTGAGTGCCTTGAAACACCGGGCCGTACTGGCTGCCTTGTGACACCCGATCGCCAGCTCGCCCGCCGCGTGAAGATGGAGTTGAAGCGCTGGAACGTCACCATCGATGACTCGGCCGGCGAACCGCTGGTCCGCTTCGGCGGTGCATCGCTGCTGAACCTGCTGATCGAGGCGCTGCTCGCTGGGTTCACGGCGGAAACGCTCGCCGCCTTGCTGCGCCATGAACTTGCAGGCTTCGGGCTTCCACCGGATGAGGCGCGCCACCACATGAGCCTGATCGAACTGGCGCTGCTCCGCACCGGCACCGGTGCCCCGGAGATCGGCAAGCTGCCGCATGCCTTGCGCGTGGCAACCGAGCGCAGCACCCGCTACCAGCTCCATCTTCTCCTGCAGGAGGTGACGGATGAGCAGTGGGAGGCGGCCATCGCCCAGTGCGCGCGCATCGCCTCGGTTCTCGAACCGCTTCTCAGCCATCAGCCCGCAACGCTCGAGGCCCATATCGACCGCCTCACCGGCGCGTGTGAAGCCATGGCAGGCGATGCCTTCTGGCTGGGCGAGGGCGGAGAGGAGCTGCAGGTGGCGCTCGCGCTTCTGAAGGACGAATCCCGCCTCCTCCGCCAGTGCGATCTTCCGCGCGCCGCGGCCATCATCCGCCACTGGCTGCATGGGCTGCCCGTGCGCCGCCGGCCTCAGGGTGCCGCGCCGCTCACCATACTGGGCCTTCTTGAGGCGCGCCTCATCCCGGCTGATGTCATGGTGCTCGCAGGCCTCAATGAAGGCAACTGGCCGGGCTCGCCGGATTGCGGCCCGTGGATCAACCGGCCGATGCGCGATGTGCTCGCCATGAAGCAGCCTGAAGCCCAGATTGGCCAGACCGCGCATGACTTCGTGCAGGCCTTCGGCAATTCCGAGGTGAGGCTTCTATGGTCCCGCCGCATCGGCGATTCGCCCGGAACGCCATCGCGCTGGGTGCAACGCCTGCAGATGATCCTCGACACGGCGGAACTCGGGGCGCGCTTCATCAACACCCGCTGGCCGGAGATGGCGCGAAAACTGTCGGAGCCTGTGAAAGTCACGCCCATTGGCATGCCGAAGCCCCGGCCGCCCGTGCCGCTCCGCCCCAGCCGGCTGACCGTCACCCGCATTGAACGCCTGATCCGTGATCCTTATGCCATCTATGCCCGCCATGTGCTGAAGCTGGAGCCGGTGAAGCCGATCGCTGCCTCACCCGATCCGGCCCGGCG
>JBIIGF010000258.1:0-4182 GCA_044236665.1 Aestuariivirga sp.
ATGATCATCATCACATCCGCCAGATAGGCAAAGATCAGCGGCAATGCGATGACGAGAAGTGCCTTGATCTCAAGCAGTTTACCGGGCTTCAATTCACACCTGCCTGTGCCTGCACATGGGCGCGCAATTCCGCGAGGAAGATATCAGCGAATTGCTGCAATTTGGATTCGCCCACCCCATGCACCTCGCCAAAATCCCAGCGCGTCAGCGGACGCCTTGCCGCCATGTCGATGAGGGTGCGGTCTGAAAAGATCACATAGGCCGGAACGCTGCGCTGCCGGGCGATCTTCGCACGCAGCGACTTCAGCCGCTGCAGCAATTCATCGGACACACCCGTGCGGTCAGGCTCGGGAACGGTTCGCCGCGCGCTTCTGCTCGCCGCGCGGACAGGGTCCTGCCGGCAACGGAACACGCCCTCGCCACGGCTCAACGCAATGCCCTTGGGGGCAACCGAAAGCCCGCCGAAGCCCGCAACGTCAATCGCCAGATAGCCGCCACCCACCATCTGGCGGATCATCGATTGCCAGTGCTGGCGCGGGTGCTCCCTGCCGATGCCGAAGCAGGAAAGGCCGGTGTGGCGCAACTGCTCCGCCTTCTCATTGGCCTTTCCGATCAGCACATCCGCGATATGCGCCGCTCCGAAGCGTTCGCCGGTGGCGGTCACCGCATCGAGCACCCACAAAGCTTCGCGGGTGCCATCCACCAGATGAACGGGATCAAGGCACACATCGCAATTGCCGCAGGGATCTGATTGCTCACCGAAATAGAACAGCAGGTTCTGCCGGCGGCATTCGGGGGCCTCGCAATAGGCGACCAGCGCGTCAAGCCGCTTGTGCTCCCGCCGCCGGCGTTCATCGCCACCGTCTTCCTGGTCGATGAAGCGGCGGCGCATCTGAATATCGCCGAGGCCATAGACCATCTTGGCATCGGCCGGGTTTCCGTCCCGGCCCGCGCGCCCGATCTCCTGGTAATAGGCATCAAGCGAGGACGGCAGGTCGGCATGGAAGACGAAGCGCACATCCGGCTTGTCGATCCCCATGCCGAAGGCGATGGTGGCGCAGACGATGATGCCCTTCTCCGTCATGAACAGGCTCTGCGCTTCGGCGCGCTCCTCCGCACCCATGCCGGCGTGATAGGCAATGGCGCGGAACCCCTTGGACACCAGATAGGCCGCCCATTCCTCTGTCGATTTCCGCGACAGCGCATAGACGATGCCGGACTGACCGGCCCTGCCATCGAGGAAATCGAGCAACTGCTGCTTGGCATTGGCCTTGGGCGCCACGGCCAGCTGGATATTGGGCCGGTCGAAGCCCGACACGAAAAGCTCAGCCTCGCCACCGAACAGCTTGGCCACGATGTCGCGCCGCGTGGCCTCATCCGCCGTGGCGGTGAAGGCACCAATCGGAACGCCGGGAAAGGCCTGCCGCAGGGTCTGCAGCATGTCATATTCCGGGCGGAAAGAAGCACCCCACTGCGAAATGCAATGCGCCTCGTCGATCGCGATCAGTTGCACATCAAGCCGCGAGAGCGCTGCCGTCATGCGCTCGGTCATCAGCCGTTCCGGCGAGAGGTAGAGAAGCCGCACCTCACCCGCCGCCACCTTGCGCCAGATCTCCACATTCTCGTCCCGGCTGGCGGCTGAATTGATCGTTTCCGCCGCAACGCCCGCAAGCTTGAGCGCCGCCACCTGATCCTGCATCAGCGCAACGAGCGGCGAGACGACAATGGCAAGCCCGCCCCGCGCCAGCGCCGGGATCTGGTAACAGAGCGATTTCCCTGACCCCGTCGGCATCACGGCCAGCACATTGCGGCCACCGATCAAGGCATCGACAATCACTTCCTGCCCCGGCCGGAAGCTCTCGTAGCCGAATGTCTTGCGGAGGATGTCGTGCTTGGTCAATCGGGGGCTCCCCTGGGTCGCAGACTCCTCTAGCCCTTCGCGTCCGATTCGTGCCAATCCTCCCGCGCAACGATTGACGACAAACCGGATGCGGCCTCCCCACGTAACATGAGGCATGACCGGAGCATCCTTGCGGATGTTCTCTTTTTGATCTAGTCGAGGATGCATGGCCGAGCAAAAGAAAGTCCTCTCCATTCAGGGCGCGCGTGAGCACAACCTGAAGAACATTTCCCTCGAACTGCCGCGGGACAAGCTGATCGTCTTCACCGGGCTGTCGGGCTCCGGCAAGTCGTCGCTTGCCTTCGATACCATCTATGCCGAGGGCCAGCGCCGCTATGTCGAGTCGCTTTCGGCCTATGCCCGGCAATTCCTCGAGATGATGCAGAAGCCGGACGTCGATCAGATCGACGGCCTGTCGCCCGCCATCTCGATCGAGCAGAAGACCACGAGCCGCAATCCGCGCTCGACAGTGGGCACCGTCACCGAAATCTATGACTACATGCGCCTTCTCTTCGCGCGCATCGGCGTTGCCTATTCGCCCGCAACCGGCCTGCCCATCGAAAGCCAGACAGTGACGCAGATGGTGGACCGGGTGATGGCGCTCGACGAAGGTACGCGCCTTTACCTGCTGGCCCCCATCGTGCGCGGCCGCAAGGGCGAATACCGCAAGGAGCTGGCCGAGCTTCAGAAGAAGGGCTTCACCCGCGTCAAGGTGGATGGCCAGTTCCATGAGATCGACAGCGTTCCGGCCCTCGACAAGAAGTTCAAGCACGACATCGACGTGGTGGTGGACCGCATCGTGGTGCGCCCCGACATCGCCACCCGCCTGGCCGACAGTTTCGAAACCGCGCTGAAGCTCGCTGACGGGTTGGCCGTAGCCGAATTTGCCGACAAGCCGCTTCCGGCCTCCGCCACATCCGAGGAGGGCGCCAACAAATCCAAGAACGAGACGCATGAGCGCCTCCTGTTCTCCGAGCGCTTCGCCTGCCCCGTCTCGGGCTTCACCATCGACGAGATCGAGCCCCGGCTGTTCTCCTTCAACAACCCCTTCGGCGCCTGCCCGAAATGCGACGGGCTAGGAACCGAACTCCATTTCGAGCCGGATCTCGTGGTGCCCGACACCTCCCTGTCGATGCGGGATGGCGCGATCCTCCCCTGGGCCCGCACCGGCAATACATCGCCCTATTACAACCAGACGCTCGAAGCCCTGGCCAAGCACTACAAGATTTCGATGAACGCGCCATGGAAGGAGCTTCCGAAGAAGGCGCGGGATGCGATCCTGTTCGGCACGGGCGAGGAGGACGTCACCATCACCTATGATGACGGCATCCGCGCCTACAAGACGAAGAAGCCGTTCGAGGGCGTCATCGGCAACATCGAGCGCCGCTGGCGCGAGACCGACTCCGAGTGGATGCGGGAAGAACTCTCAAAGTATCAGTCGGACCATCCCTGCAGCGAATGCAACGGATACCGCCTGAAACCGCAGGCGCTCGCGGTCAGGATCGACCGCAAGCACATCGGCGAGATTTCCGCCATGGCGATCCGCGAGGCCAATCAGTGGTTCGACAGCCTGCCCGCCAAGCTGAAGGCGAAGGATCAGGAAATCGCTGCCCGCATCCTCAAGGAAATCCGCGAGCGGCTGAAGTTCCTCGTGGATGTGGGGCTCGATTATCTCAACCTCTCCCGCACCTCCGGCACGCTGTCGGGCGGCGAAAGCCAGCGCATCCGGCTCGCCTCGCAGATCGGCTCCGGCCTGACCGGCGTTCTCTATGTGCTCGATGAGCCGTCAATCGGCCTGCATCAGCGCGACAATGCGCGCCTCCTCGATACGCTGGTGCATCTGCGCGACCTCGGCAACACGGTGATCGTCGTCGAACATGACGAGGATGCCATCCGCCTTGCCGACTATGTGGTGGATATCGGCCCCGGTGCAGGCGTGCACGGCGGCGAGGTCGTGGCACAGGGAACGCCCACCCAGATCATGGCGAATCCGAAGTCGCTGACCGGGCAGTATCTCACCGGCCAGCAGGCTGTTCCGGTTCCCGCCCGCCGCCGCAAGTGGGAAAAGGGCCGGTCCATCCGGGTGAAGGGTGCGCGCGCCAACAACCTGAAGAATGTTTCGGCGGAAATCCCCCTCGGCGTCTTTACCTGTGTTACCGGCGTTTCCGGCGGCGGCAAGTCCACCCTGCTGATCGACACAGTATACAGGGCCGCCGCACGCAAGCTGATGGGCACGCGCGAGGCCCCGGCGCAGCATGACCGCATCGAGGGGCTGGAACTCC
>JBIIGF010000259.1:0-4179 GCA_044236665.1 Aestuariivirga sp.
GCATTTCGACCACATCGGCTGCCACCATGAATTCCCGGGCTGCTGCGCGGTGCATGCGGCGGAAGCGCATATCCTCGCTGATCCGCGCAATGACTGGACGCTCGCCGGGCGCTACGCAACGGACGACATGTTTGACCGTCTGCCCGATGGATGGGACACCGCAGCCTACCACGTGCGGCCAGCGACGGTGGACCGCATTCTCGTGGCGGGCGACATGATCGACCTTGGTGACAGGGCCTTCGACGTGATCCATACGCCGGGCCACTCGCCCGGGGGGATCGGCCTGTTCGAGCGCAAGACCGGCATCTTCCTCTCGGGCGACATCATCTATGACGGGCCGCTGATCGATGACACCTATCATTCCGATGTGCCCGTCTATGTGGAAACACTGGAACGGCTGCGGGCGCTTCCCGTGGCGGCGGTCCATGGCGGACACTTCCCGAGCTTTGGGCCGGTGCGCTACCGCCAGTTGATCGATGAGTATGTGGCAGGCCACCGCAAGCCTGGCTGCCACCTCGACTGAGGGCGCAAACCGGCAGGAACCGCCGCAAACAGGCCTCGCGGCGCCGGGCGTTCCGGTCTATAGCATAGGGCCATGTTCACCTGGATCATCTTCGGTTTCCTGCTGGGCCTGCAGCACGCGCTGGAGGCGGACCACGTCGCCGCCGTGGCGACCATCGCCACCGAAAAGAAGGGCCTGCGCCGCATCCTCGGCCATGGCGCGGCCTGGGGGCTGGGCCATGCGGTGATGCTGGGCGCCATTGGTGGCAGCATCTATGCCCTGAAGCTGACGCTCGACGAACGGCTTGCGACAGGGCTTGAGTTCGCCGTGGGCGTGATGCTGGTGCTGCTGGGGGCACGGGCGCTCTACACCATCGTGAAAGCCCGCATTCACTTCCACGTGCACCGCCACCGCGGCGGAGACGTTCACGTTCACGCCCACAGCCACGCGGGCGATGTACAGGACCACAACCTGAGCAGCCACGACCATGCCCATGCGCCGAATGGGTGGGGCCGCAGCCTGGCAGTTGGCGTCATGCACGGCCTTGCCGGGTCCGCAGCCCTTGTGGCGCTGGCCAGTGCCAGTGCGCCCTCTGTGCCGCTCGGCATTGCCTTCATGGTGCTGTTTGGCATCGGCACCATCGCCGGCATGGTGCTGTTCTCCGCCGTCATTGCCGTGCCGCTGAGTTATGCCGGAAAAAGCCTCACCTGGGTCAGCCGCACGCTGCAGACACTGGCGGGCCTCATCGCCCTCGGCCTCGGCCTCCACATCATGATCGAGACGGGATCGGCACTGCTGGCCTGAAGCGCCACGGCCTCACGGATGAAGCGCGCGCCGCCGCGCCTCAATCCGTGTGGAAGACGTTCTCCGTATCGGCCCACCACTCGCCCTCCTTGCGGGTGGCAAGCGGCACCTGCATGGGATCAGTGATCTTCCACCACTCCTTCATGCGCGGGGCCTCCGCCATCTTCGCCATGTCGGCATCGAAATCCGTACCGTGATATTCCCAATAGGCGATGAGCAGGTTCTCCGGTTCCTTGAGGAAGATCGTGTAGTTGCGGATGTTGCTGTCGCGGATGGCTTTCAGCACCTCGGGCCACACCGCCGCGTGGATGCGCTTGTATTCCGGAATGACATCGGCCTTGAGCTGGATGATGCGCGCCATTCTCTTCATGATCGGACTTTCTCCTGCTTCAGTAGGTGGCGCGGCCGCCCGACACATCGAAGACGGCGCCCGTCGAGAAGGAACACTCCTCGCTTGCCAGCCAGCAGATCAGGCTTGCCACCTCATCGACCTTGCCCAGCCGCCCCATCGGGATCTTCGAGAGCATGTAGTCGATGTGGCTCTGCGCCATCTGATCGAAGATCGGGGTTCGGACCGCGGCGGGCGTGACGCTGTTGACGGTGATGTTGGTCTTCGCCAGTTCCTTGGCGAGCGACTTGGTGAAGCCGATCACCGCCGCCTTGGAGGCCGAATAGGCGGACGCATTGGGGTTGCCTTCCTTGCCCGCGATCGAGGCGACATTGACGATGCGGCCATAGTCATTGGCCATCATGTGCGGCACCACCGCGCGGTTGGTGAAGAAGGTACCGTTCAGATTGATGGCCACGGTGCGCTGCCAGTCCTCGATCTTGATGTCGAGCACGGTTGCAGTGGGGCCCGCGACGCCCGCGCTGTTCACCAGGATGTCGATGCCGCCCAGCTGCTTCACGGTTTCAGCCGCAGCGGCCTGCACCGAGGCCCAGTCGGCGATGTCGGTCTTGATGCCGCCCTGCATGTCCCAGATCACGACCTTGGCGCCTTCCGCTTCGAGGCGCTTGACGACGGCCTCGCCGATGCCGGAGAGCCCCCCTGTCACCACGGCGCGTTTACCTGCAAATCTCATCCCCGGTCCTCCCGATTGCTATGTGTTGTCATGTGGCGGCGGATTTGATGCGCCCGTCAAGCGTCATCAAGGCGCCGTAGAGTTCAGGCCGCCGGTCGCGGAACACGCCCCAGCTGCGGCGCAGTTCGCCGATCTCCGCAAGGTCGAGGCTGGCAAGCCTTAACCCCTCCTCGGTGCGGTTCATTTCCTCGAGCTTTTCGCCCTGGTGGTCGGCGATGAAGGAGCGGCCATAGAAGATATCCGAGCGGCCATCAGGCGCCGTCTCGCGGCCCACCCGGTTCGAGGCCAGAAGCGGCATGATGTTCGCCGCCGCATGGCCGCGCATGACATTCTGCCAATGCGTGGAGGAATCATAATCCGGGTTCGGCGGTTCGGAGCCGATGGCGGTCGGATAGAGCAGGATTTCCGCGCCCATCAGCGCCATGGCGCGCGCGCATTCGGGGAACCACTGGTCCCAGCAGATGCCGAGCCCGATCCGCCCGGCCGCCGTATCCCACACCTTGAAGCCGGTGTCGCCCGGCGAGAAATAGAACTTCTCCTGATAGCCGCGCCCATCCGGAATGTGGCTCTTGCGGTAGATGCCAAGTTCGCGGCCATCCGCGTCGACGATGACGGTGGTGTTGTAATGCGCATTGCCGGCGCGCTCGAAGACGCTGACCGGCAGAACCACGCCAAGCTCCTTCGCCAGCGCTGCGAAGCGCTTCACCGTGCGATGCCGGTCGATCTCCTCGGCACGCTTGAGGAAATGGGCGTGCTGCTCGATGCAGAAGTAATCGCCATCGAAAAGTTCCTGCAGCAGGATGAGACCTGCGCCCTTCGCCGCGGCCTCGCGCACCAGCGCCTCCGCCTTGTCGCAGTTCTTCGCCCAGTCATTGGCGGAGGCCATCTGGGTGATGGCGACGGTCAGCTTCGTCATGCTCAGTCCTTCAGTCTTGCCACTTCACGGCGGAAGGGAAGCTTGTCGCCCAGCGGTTCGCTGTCAAGCTCTTCCGCATAGCGGTGGCCCGCATAGGTGGCCCAGGCAATGGCGGCAGGGGCATTCGCGTCACCGATGACCTTGACCGAACTTATGCCATGCGCCGCCCACTCGGCCTCACGCGCCTTCAGAGCGAGATAGAGGCCATCATCAGGAAGCCGGGCCGTGACCATGACGGCCGCATCGCAGGCGATGCGCCCGGGCCTTCCCGTATAGGTGCAGGAGACGGTGACGCCATCGGCTTCGACCGAAGCGAGGCCGCGCGTGACGCGCACATCAACGCCGATCTCGAGAAGGCGGGCCTGGATGATGCCCTGCTCCAGCGTGTTGTAGCTCCATTCCGCCACGCGGGTTGACGGCGTGACGAAGGTTACCTTGCAGCCCGCCTGAACGAGAAGCTCCGCCAGCACGCTCGCCATGTAATAATGGTCATCGTCATAGACCACCACATGGCCACTGGGCCGCTGGCCCGCCATCAGGTCATCCGGCGTAAAGAGGGGCATCTCCGGCGCCAGCGGGATCGGGAGCAGATTGTAGCGCGCGACGCCGTCGCGCCGCCAAGTGGCGCCGGTGGCAATCGCCACATGCCCAAAGCCAAAGCCCAGAATGTCATCGGCGGACAATGCGGAGTCGCGGTAGATGTTCACATTGCTCATCTTCGCGATCTGCCCGTGCCGGTAATCGCGCACGCGGGCCCAGGCGCTGAGGCCGGGCAGCTTCGACTCACGCGTGACGCGGCCGCCGAGTTCGGCCGTGGCTTCCGCCAGCGCCACCTCATAGCCGCGAAGCCCTGCCTTGTGCGCGGCGGAAAGCCC
>JBIIGF010000512.1:0-4177 GCA_044236665.1 Aestuariivirga sp.
CACCCCGGGTGATCCGGAAGGTTCCTGGGGGCAGCGGCGTGGTAAATGTATAATTGCCATTCGCATCCGTCGTGGTGGTGATGGAGAACGGTGCGCCCGCCGATGTGCGGGTCATCGTCATGGTGACATTGGCGAGCGGCGTGTCCACCGCATCCATGACGAAATCGTCGTTGAAGTCGACGAACACCGCGCCCGAGAAAGAACCCGCCGAAACCGTGACATCACCGGATGCGGTGTTGTTCGCGCTGTTGATGTCGATCGTGGTGGTGGAAACGGCAGCGGTGTTGGTCAGGGTCAGCGGTGCGGAGGGAACCTCCACCACGGCCACCGGCGCCGTCACGGTGATTTCGCCACCCGCACTGACGGTGCCGAAATCACAGGAGAAGGAGAGTTGGTCGGCAGCAGCACTGCAGCTGTTCTGGCTGGCCGTACCGGAAGTCACCACCGCTACCGGAGGCCCCGTCGTCATCATGCCGGCGGGCAGCGTATCCGTGAGCCTCACGCCTTCAGCGAAGACAAGCCCCGCACCGGCCCGGTTGCGCAGGGTTATGACATAGTCGAACGGCGTGCCGAGCGTGACGTCCGGCACCGAGGGCACTTTCGAAACAAGCTCCAGGTCCACGCGCCGCTGCACCGTTGTGGTCTGGGTGGCGGTGTTGTTCGTGAGGTTCGGTTCCCAGCCATTGCGGGTCTCATCGGAGGCCACCGACACGGTATTGGTGAACACCCCCGGATCGACGCCCGTCATGGTGACCGTCACGACGCGGCTCTGGCCGGAGGTGAGGGTGGGGAAATTGCACTCAAGCGTTCCACCAACCTGACCGGCCGCCGGAACAGTTGCGCATGAGCCACCCGAACCGGCGGGCAGCGTGTGGGACGCATAGGCGAGGCCAGCGGCGGGGAGCGTGTCTGTTATGGTCACATTCTCGGCCGCCGAGGGACCATTGTTGGTGACGGTGAGCGAATAGGTGGTGGGCGAGGTGACGGCAACGGGATCGACACTGTCGGTCTTGTTGATCTGGAGATCGAGCGAGGGCGGATTGACCGTGTGGGTGATGGTTGCCGTGTTGTTGGCGGGATCGGCGTCTAGGGTTGTGCTTGCCGTGGTGGCGGTATTGGTGATCACTTGGCCGATCGTCGCATTCAGCGGCCGCATGACAACCGCGACCCGGAATGCCTGGCCACCCGCGCCAAAGCCGACATAGGCCATGGAACACACGAGTTGGTTATTGCCAGGCCCCGTCACGGAACCCGCGGCCGGCCGCGTCGGACACGACTTGGCCACCGTGCTATCACCACCGGTTGGCGTCGCCGAGACAAACACCATGTTGGATGGCAACGTGTCGGTGATCGTCACACCGAAGGCGTGTGAGTAGTTCAAGTTGTCCGGCTGGAAGGACAACAGCGTATAGGTGAAGTTCTGCCCGGCCGTGGGCGTTGCCGGAGACACCGACTTTGACATGATCAAATCCCCGCGCTCGATGAGGGTCCACGTCACTGTCGAGGAATTGTTGCTGCTGTTCGGGTCACCGACGTCGGTCGAAGACACCGAGGCCGTATTGATGTTCGCCTTGTCGCCAACCCGGATCACGGCGGTCACGACCGGACAATCCACCCCCGGTGTACACACGGGAAGGCTCGTCATGCTGCAGGTCAGCCATCGTCCCTTCGTACCATCTCCCACGCTTGAGCAGGCAAGGCCCGTTGCAACGCCCGGCGCGGTCGTCACCGATACAAGGCCCTGCCCAGGCCCGGTGCCGGTCGTAAACAGGTTCTGGAGATTATCAGCGAGGTTGACACTGCTCGAAGTGCCGGGACCGGCGTTGGTGACTTCGAGAGTTATGGTCTGCGTGTCCCCAACCATCACGCTGGCATTGCTGCGGGTCTTGATCACACCAATGTCGGCCGCACTGGCGCTCGGCGTCACCGTCACTGGCCGGGTGGCGGTATTGTTGCCGGGAGTGGTATCCGGAAAATTCGGATTGACCGATGACACGGTGACGCTGTTGGTCACCGCCCCGCCCGCAGTGCTCGTCACACGCAATTGCGTCACCGGTGTCGTGGCACCGACGGCCAGGGGTGCTGCCGCCGTGTAAACAGTCTGGCACACCACCGTCACCGGGGCAGCCACGGGGGTGCCATTGTTGGGGTCGGGCGTACAGGTCCAGGCGGCAGAGGGCGGTATCGCATCAACAAGCGAGAGACCGGCCGGCAGTTCATCCGTCAGCACCAGCGTGCCGGTAAAGGCGCGGTTGCCATTGTTCCTGGCGCTGATCCCGAAATTGAAGGGCGCTCCCTCGGCCACGATGGCAGGCCCCGTCTTGATGGCCTGAAGATCCGCCACCTCGTTCACGATGCTCACGCTCACCGTCGAGGCATTGTTCGCGGTGTTCTGCTCGGGCGGTGGCGAAGCCCCGGTGGAGGCAATGTTTGCCGTGTTTGACGGTGTGCCGACCGTGGACGCCGTCGCCGATATCGTGACAGAGCCAAGCGGCACGGCCCCGCCCACCCCGGGCCCTGCCCCGCGCGCGCAATCCACCAGCTGGCCCGTCACGGAGCAGCTCCATCCAGAGCCGGCCGACGGGGTGACGGACAGGATGGTGAAGTTGGCGGGCAATGTGTCCGTGATGCGGAAGCCCGCCGGTGTTTCGCCCGAATAGCTGGCCGTCAGCGTGAAGGTGACGGTGGCATTCAACGACACCGCGCCGCCGGGAGACACCGTCTTGCTGATGGCGACATCGGTTCCCGTGGTCACGGTCGTCGAGAGGCTGGCACTTTCATTGCCCGGAACCGAGTCCTGCGGCGTGCTGGCGGTGATCGTGCCCGATACGGGGATCACCGTGCCCGGCGCGGCACTCACCTGCCCGGTGAAGATCAGGTTTGAACTTGAACCTGCGGCAATCGGCCCCGTGATCGTGCAGGTGTAGGTACCGGCCGACACCACACAGCCCGCCGGGGCCTGCAGCGCCGTAAACCCGGTGGGCACCGGAATGGAAACCAGAACATTGGAGGCTGACAACGGCCCCAGGTTGGCCGCGGTGAAGGTGTAGCTTGCGGAACTGCCGGATGGCCGCGTTGCCGGGCCTGACAGCGTGAGGCGCATGTCCGTGCCGGCATTGACCGTGGTCGATTCCGAAGCTGAGTTGTTCTCCGGTACGATATCGATGCCGAGGGTCGGCACGCTGGCGGTAACGGTCAGCGTGCCCGTCGTGTTGGGCCTTACACTCGCCTGCAGCGTCGCAGATCCTCCACCCGTCAGGATCGGGATATTGCAGGTGACGGTGGCGTTGGTGGCAGGGGTTGGCGCGCAGGCGGTGATGGTGCCGCTGCCGCCCGTGAAGGTCATCCCGGCCGGAATGGCAAGGTTCAGCGTATTTGCCGGGGCTCCGACGATGTCGTCATTGGTAACGGTGATGGAATAGACAATCGTACCACCCGCCAGGGCCGGGTCGGACCCCGTGTCATTGATGTTGACAACCCAATTGGCGGCGTTCGCCTCGCGCACGGCCAGCCCCTGGGAAGCCAGCAACGTCATTGCGAAGGCCAGAGCCGGCAAAATCCGCAAACAGAATCCCGTCAGCCCGCCGCGCGGTCTGGCAGTGGCGCCCATCGCGGGGCGATTCTGTACTGCTTCCTCGCGGAAGCGCCGGAATATCACCATCAACTCCAGTGGGATTCAGACAAAGCCGATCCCGAAGCCCGGAAATGAAATTTCCGAGCCCAACTAACTCTCTGTTTTTTCTACACATTAGGCGGCGCGCTGACGGTACGCGGCTTACAGTGCCAATCACCAGCGGCGGAGGGATTCCCTAGGGTAAACCTGTGGAATATCATTCCCCCTAGGAGCACTATTCACATTTTGGCAATTTATGTCAACTTTTGGATGTTTTTGATGATTCGCTGGTAAAGCCTCTCTTCATCTTCCCCGGGTATCATCATCCATATTTGCATGACCTGAAGGGTTGCCGCCGAGGCTACCGGGGCTGTAGAGGTAGCACTGCGCCCCCCGTGGGGCCGTAAGGAGCCAGGCCCATCATGAAATCTCTTCTTCTCGCAGCAACAGTGTTGGCATGGCTTGCTGGTCCCGCCCTTGCGGGTTGCGCCGACGGACTGAAGCAGCTCGACGCTGTGCTGACCGGGCCAGACCTCGCGCCGGATCTGGCGACCCAGCTTCAGG
>JBIIGF010000260.1:0-4175 GCA_044236665.1 Aestuariivirga sp.
CTGGCCCGTGCCTATGGCACGGCCGCGCATTTCCGCGACGAGATGATCGCGGCGGAGGCCATGGATGGGGATGCGTGGACGGAGCTGAACGCCATTGACGGCATCGGGGGCGTGGTGGCCGAGGCCGTCGTCCAGTTCTTCGGTGAGCCACATAACCGCGATGTGGTCGATGAACTCTTGAAGCATGTGACGGTCACGTCGCTAGAGGCGCGCAGCACCACCTCTCCTGTGGCAGGCAAGACCGTGGTGTTCACCGGCGCCCTGGAGCGCATGACGCGCGAGGAGGCGAAGGCCATGGCTGAACGGCTGGGGGCCAAGGTGTCGGGGAGCGTCTCCAAGAAGACGGACCTGCTGGTGGCGGGCCCGGGGGCTGGTTCCAAGCTGAAGGACGCCGAGAAGCATGGCGTCGAGGTGATCGACGAGGATGCGTGGTTTGCCCGCGTGGGGCAGGGCTGACCTTGAAGCGCAGGGAATTTCTGGACGGCGTGGCGGACCTCGCGCCCGTGCTTGTGGCGGTCGTTCCGATCGGTCTGTTGTGGGGCACGCTGGCCTCCGCGAAGGGGCTGTCCCTGCTGGAGGCCATGCTGATGAGCGTTCTGGTCTTCGCCGGAGCGGCACAGTTCGTGGCGGTCGAGATGTGGCAAGAGCCCGCCCCTGTCCTGCTGCTCGTGCTGGCGGCGCTGATCGTCAACATCCGGCATGTGCTGATGTCGGCGTCGGTGTCACGCCATATCGGGAAGATCCCCCGCAGGCTGCATCCTCTCGTTGCCTATCTGCTGGTCGACGAAAGCTGGGCGCTGACCGAACGCCGCGCGCTGAAAAGGCCGGTGACGCTCGCCTACTATCTGGGTGTCACGCTGCCCATGGCAGTGAGCTGGTATGTTTCGACGGGCGTCGGCGCCTTGCTCGGCCGGTCACTGGGTGACCCGGCAGCCATCGGCCTCGACTTCGCGTTCTCGGCGCTGTTCGTCTCGATCCTGATGGGATTCTGGAAAGGGCGGCGCACGGCGGGCGTACTGGCGGCAAGCGGCGGCGTGGCGGCGGCCACCTATCTGGCCATCGATGGGCCATGGTACATCATGGCGGGCGGGTTGGCCGGGGCATTGGCGGCTGCCCTGTCCTATGACGGGGTGGACCGCGCATGATGAGTTTCGCGGATGCCTCACCCTATATCGCCATCGTGGGGATGGGGCTTGCAACCTATGCAACGCGCCTTTCGGGCTTCTATCTTCTCCGTGGGCTGAATGTTTCGGGCCGCCTCAAGGCCGCGCTTGATGCGCTGCCGCCTGCCGTTCTGATGGCGGTGATCGCGCCGGTGATCCTCGCCACCGGTCTTGCCGAAACCATTGCGGCGGCGATCACCGCGCTGGCGGCCTTCTTCCGCCTGCCGTTGGCCCTCTGCATCCTCATCGGCATCGCCAGCGTGGTGGCCCTCCGGGCGGTGCTGGGGTAGCGCTGCATTTTACCTCCCGCGGCTATCCCGCCTCATTCCCCCTCCCCACAAGGGGGAGGGAAACCCGAGCGTAGGTCAATCAAACATCATTTCGCTCTAGTAGCGGATATCGAACCGGCATGTCTTGCCGCCCGTTGCGATACAGTCCGTTTCGCGGACCTCCGTGTCCGGCGCGATCAGTTGGCGGAACAGACGCTCGAAGGTGGCGGCGTAATAGCCGCAGCAGGGGGCAGTGGCGTGGCCGCCACGGCACAGCGGGCAATCCTCGAAGCGAAGGATGATGGGGCGGCCCATGGCCCATGTGAAGCGGCTGGAACCGGCGAAGGTCCAGGCATGGCGGCCGATGGCCTTGAGCAGGATGAAGGCGGCAAGCCGCTTCGGCAGCAGCCTGAGCAGTTGCTGCACCGGCCTCGGGATGCGGTTGGCGAGCAGATAATCCGCGGTTCTCAGCCCCGCGATCCATGAGACGGAGGCGGCGCGGGCCGGGCTGAAGCTGGATCGCAGATGGTGGTGAAGCGCGGTGACCTCCCGTTCCGGCACCATGGCATCGGGCAGGTTCTCGGCATAGCGGCCGAGATCGGCGGCGATGAAGAGCCGCTTCGTCACCGGCTTGCTCTCAAGCGCATCAAGCGCTTCCGCGAGGCGGATCACGGCGTTGGGGCCGATCCGCCCCACCGGGGCCGCGCTGCTCACGGCAGGGCGTCTTCCATCTGTTCCTTGCCGCCCCCGCAGGCCATGGCTTCGGCGGCGGCCTGTCCCACCTGGCGGTTGGGCTTGCGGTTGTGGGTGGTCTGCCACTCCACCTTGCTCATGTCGGCGCGCTGGCGCGTGGTATCGAAGTGGAAATCCACTGTGTCTTTCTTGCCCCAGTAGTTGACGCGGCCCAGATCGTAGAACTTGCGCTCGAAGCCCGACTTCAGGAAGGCCTTGAGGCAACCGAGCAGGTAGCGCCGCCGCGCGCCGGATCCTGCCCATGGGTAGGAGAACAGCGCCTTCTTCATGTAGAAGCGGCGGTAATTGTGCATCACCCGGTCAAGGAGCTCGGCACGGTCCATGGCGTCGGGCTTCATGATCGGGGTCACGAAGTTATACTTGTCGTAGTCGAAGACCTCCACCTTGTCGCCCAAGTCACGGAACAGGTCGGAGAACGGCCAGGGCGTGAACATCGACCAGTTGGCGAGGTCCGGCTTCCAGTCCTGCGCCATCTGGTAGGTTTCCTCCAAGGTCTCGCGCGTCTCGTTCTCGAGGCCAACGATGAACTGCGCCTCGACGACGATTCCTGCATTGCGCAGAAGCTCGATGGCCTTCTTGTTCTGGGCGACGGTGGTTTCCTTGTTGAATCGGTCGAGTTGCAATTGTGCGGCGGCCTCGGTGCCCAGCGAGACGTGGATGAGGCCGGCCTTGCGGTAGAGCGGCAGCAGCGCCTCGTCGCGCAGGATGTCGGTCACGCGGGTGTTGATGCCCCACAGGATGTTGAGGTCGCGGGCGATCAGTTCCTCGCAGAAGGCCACGAACTTCTTCTTGTTGATGGTGGGTTCCTCGTCGGCCAGGATGAAGAAGCCGACGTCATGCTCGCGCATCAGCGTCTCGATCTCGTCCACCACCTTCTTCGGATCACGGATGCGATAGTCGCGCCAGAATTTCCACTGCGAGCAGAAGGAGCAGGTGAAGGGGCAGCCGCGCGCCATGTTGGGAATGGCCACGCGCTTGCCCATCGGGATATAGATATACTTCTCCCATTCAAGCACCGACCAGTCGGGCGAGATGCCGTCGAGGTCCTTCACCGTGGGGGCAGCGACGGTGGCGATGACGTCCGAGCCGTCACGATAGGCGATGCCGCGGATCTCCTTGCGGCAGGCGGGCCAGCGCTTCTCGTCGATGGCGCGGATGAGGTTGACGAAGATCTCCTCGCCTTCGCCGCGCACGATGGCGTCGATCCACGGCGCTTCGCCCAGCACCTGATTGTACATGAAGGTGGCATGGATTCCGCCCAGTACGGTGACGGCGTTGGGGTGTTCCTCCCTCGCGATCTCGAGCAGGCGCTCCGCCTTGTAGATCGAGGGCGTGATGGCGGTGCAGCCGATGACATCCGGCTTCTCCTCGCGGAGGATGGCGCGGATCTGGTCTTCCGAGAGGTCGTTGGTCATGGCATCGACGAAGCGGATGTCGCTGTAGCCAGCCTTCTTCAGGGCGCCCGCGATGTAGGCGACCCATGCCGGCGGCCAGTTGCCCGCGATTTCAGCGCCGCCGGAGTGATAATTCGGGTGGAGCAGAAGAATGCGCATGCGGGACCTCCCTGAAACAAGTGTCAGGAAAGCTATACGTCAGAAAAGAGTGACACTTTGATCCGTGTCAATCCCACCGCTGCTTGCCTCGGTGCCTACCGCGGCATAGCTTCGAGGGCTCATAGGGCTCCGGGCCAGCCTCAATGGCTGGGAGGCCTGGCGAGCGACGGCATCTGACCTATAGCGGCGCGCAGGATTTTTTCAGCCAGGCCAGTTCTGGGCCGTCGAGCAGGGGGCCGATCTCCTTCAGCACGCGGGCGTGATAGGCGTTGAGCCAGTCTCGGTCTTCAGCGGCCAGAAGGGCCGGTGCTATCAGGCGGCGGTCGATGGGGCAGAGGGTGAGCGTTTCGAAGCCCAGCATGGCGCGGTCGCCGCCGTCGATCATCCGCGCCTCATGCACCATGACGAGGTTCTCGATGCGGATGCCATAGTGGCCG
>JBIIGF010000261.1:0-4169 GCA_044236665.1 Aestuariivirga sp.
CGCATGGCAAGACGCCTGATCCAACTTACATCGATCTTGGCCCCGCAGGGGATTCCGCCGGTGATCAGCGCATCTGGGAATTTGGCGGCGCCACGGCGGAAGGCGAACCCGTTCTCATGGACTGGGTGATGACCACGACCGGCCAGCCACAGGCGGCAACGGGGGTAGAGCACCGGATGACCTCGGCCGTCTTCTCCTTCGGCAGCGCCACGAGTGATCGCATCCTCATCCAGGGTATCGGCCTCTATCCAACGCAAGGCTCGACCGTGAAGATCGACGCGACGCTCGAGCGCGCCGTCATTGGCGGCACCGGCAAATATTCAGGCGCGCGCGGAACCGTCGTTACCACACATCTGCAAGACGGAACCTGGCGGCACGTTTTCAATCTGCAATAGGCGAGCAGTTTCATCCCACGCCCGGCTCTCCACGCTCAGGCGGCGGCGTCCTTCAGGATCTCGATCAGCGTGGCGAATTGCTTTCCCAGCGGATTGGTCTTTCGCCATACGAGGCCGATCGTCCGCTCAGGGCGCGGCGCAGGCAGGCCCGCAACGGCAACCGCCGCCGTGCGCGTCTCGACCTCCACCGCCATCTGCGGAACCAGCGTCACGCCGATGCCAGCACCAACCATCTGGACAAGGGTCGAGAGGGAACTCGCCTCCATCAGGTCGCGCGGGCCGGGCGGACTCATCTTGCAGAAGGACAACGCCTGATCGCGGAAGCAATGGCCCTCCTCCAGCAAGAGCAGGCGCATCTCACGCAGGATCTCGGGGCGCGGCACCGGCTTTCCGGCATCGGCCAGCGGGCGGACGAGAACGAACTCCTCAGTGAATAACGGATGCTCGACGAGGGAGGGCTCCGAAATCGGCAGCGCAACGATCGCCACATCGAGCCGGCCTTCGATCAGGTCGCCCACCAGTTTCTGGGTCACGGCCTCCCGCAGGCGCAGGTCGAGACCAGGAAACCGCTCGGTCAGGCCCTCGATCACCCTTGGCAGAAGATAGGGCGCCACGGTCGGAATCACCCCCACCCGCAACCGCCCGGTCAGTTCCTCGCTGGCGGTGCGCGCCAGGGCAGCCAGTTCATCGACGGCGCGCAGAATGTCGCGGCCACGCTGCAAAAGCACCTCGCCGAGGCCGGTAAGCCGCACCTGCCTGGCTCCCCGCTCCACCAGGGGCTTGCCCAGAATATCCTCGAGTTCCTTCACCTGAATCGACAGGGCCGGCTGGGAAATGCCCAGTGCCTCGGCGGCCCGGCCAAAATGACCGTTCTGGGCCAGGGCCTCGAAATAGCGGAGATGGCGCAAGGTGAGGTTATTCATTTGTGTTTCTTATCGGACCTATAAAAAAAGGAAACTTCCCTTTATATCGCTTCTGGACTATCTCCAAGCCATACCGGTATCAGTTGCGGGGAACAGACGCGGCGGAGCAGCAGGCCGGTTGCAAAACGCAATTTCGCTATTCCCAGAGGATGAGATGGACAAGGCAAGCAAAGGTTCGGGCAAGTGCCCGGTGATGCACGGCGCCAACACGGAGACCGGCAGCTCGGTCATGGACTGGTGGCCAAAGGCACTCAATCTCGACATCCTGCATCAGCACGACAGCAAGACCAATCCGCTCAAGGGCTTCAACTATCGCGAAGAGGTCAAGAAGCTTGACGTCAAGGCGCTGAAGGCCGACCTCGCCAAGCTGATGACCGACAGTCAGGATTGGTGGCCGGCCGACTGGGGTCACTACGGCGGCCTGATGATCCGCATGGCATGGCACTCGGCTGGCACCTACCGCATCGCCGATGGCCGCGGCGGCGGCGGCACGGGCGCGCAGCGCTTCGCCCCGCTCAACAGCTGGCCGGACAACACCAACCTCGACAAGGCCCGCCGCCTGCTGTGGCCGATCAAGAAGAAGTACGGCAACCGCCTGAGCTGGGCCGATCTGATGATCCTCGCGGGCAATGTCGCCTACGAGACCATGGGCCTCAAGACCTATGGCTTCTCCTTCGGCCGCGAGGACATCTGGCACCCCGAGAAGGACATCTATTGGGGCGCCGAAAAGGAATGGCTGGCCCCGAGCGACAGCCGCTACGAAGACGTGAACAAGCCCTCGACGATGGAAAACCCGCTTGCCGCCGTGCAGATGGGCCTCATCTACGTGAACCCCGAAGGCGTGAACGGCAAGCCCGACCCGCTGAAGACCGCCGCCCAGGTGCGCGAAACCTTCGCCCGCATGGCCATGAACGACGAGGAAACCGTGGCGCTCGCCGCGGGTGGGCACACCGTGGGCAAGACCCATGGCAATGGCAATGCCGCCAACCTCGGCCCGAGCCCGGAAGGCGCTGACATCTCCGAGCAGGGCCTCGGCTGGATGAACCACAAGACCCGCGCCATTGGCCGCGATACGGTTACCTCCGGCATCGAAGGCGCGTGGACGACGCATCCGACCAAGTGGGACAACGGCTATTTCGACATGCTGCTCGGCCATGAGTGGGAGCTGAAGAAGTCGCCCGCCGGTGCCTGGCAGTGGGAGCCGATCAACATCCGCGAGGAAGACCGTCCCGTCGATGTCGAGGATCCGTCGATCCGCCACAACCCGATCATGACCGATGCCGACATGGCCATGAAGATGGACCCGGAGTATCGCAAGATCTCCGAGCGCTTCCACAAGGACCCGGCCTATTTCTCCGAGGTCTTTGCCCGCGCCTGGTTCAAGCTGACGCACCGCGACATGGGCCCCAAGACTCGCTACATCGGGCCTGAGGTTCCGGGCGAGGACCTGATCTGGCAGGATCCGGTTGCCGCCGGCAAGAAGGGCTACGACGTGGCTGCTGTGAAGGCGAAGATCGCCGCCACGGGCCTGTCGGTGTCCGACCTCGTCGCCACGGCGTGGGACAGCGCGCGCACCTTCCGCCAGTCGGATATGCGCGGCGGTGCCAATGGTGCGCGCATCCGCTTGAGCCCGCAGAAGGACTGGGAAGGCAATGAGCCCGCCCGCCTCGCGCGCGTGCTGGCCAAGCTGGAGCCGATCGCCGCCGAAACCGGCGCGTCGGTGGCCGATGTGATCGTGCTCGCAGGCAATCTGGGTGTCGAGCAGGCCGCCAAGGCCGCTGGCTTCGCGGTCGAAGTGCCCTTCGCGCCTGGCCGCGGTGATGCAACGGCGGCCCAGACGGACGCGGCCTCCTTTGCAGTGCTCGAACCGGTGGCCGATGGCTTCCGCAACTGGCTCAAGAAGGACTACGCCGTGACGCCGGAAGAGCTGCTGCTCGACCGCGCGCAGTTGATGGGCCTCACCGCTCCGGAAATGACGGCGCTCATCGGCGGCATGCGCGTGATCGGCGCCAACTTCGGCGGCACCCAGCATGGTGTCTTCACCAGCCGCCCGGGTGCGCTCACCACCGACTTCTTCGTCACCCTCACCGACATGGCCTACACGTGGGTGCCGAAGGGCAGCAACCTCTACGACATCGTCGAGCGCAAGACGAACGCCACCAAGTTCACCGCGACCCGCGTTGACCTGGTGTTCGGCTCCAACTCGGTGCTGCGCGCCTATGCCGAGGTCTATGCCCAGGACGACAACAAGGAGAAGTTCGTCAAGGACTTCGTTGCCGCCTGGACCAAGGTCATGAACGCCGACCGCTTCGACCTCCACTGATGCACGACTCGCCCCCCGCATGGCCTGCCATGCGGGGGCTCCTCCGGAACCTTTCTCCGATGGACGTCACTTTATATTAAAGATTTTTTCAATTACTGAGCAGTCGTGCGATGTGTCTGTGACGCTAAGCCTGCGCGATACCCTGCAGCAGGGCAGCGTCGTGTGAATCGATCAGGCCAGGCAACTGCGGCACATGCTATGGATTGCCCTGATACTGGCAGCCGAAGGCAATGCGCCCATCCACCCTGGCCGCGAGAAGCCTGATGCTGTTGCGCACAGCACCGCCGTGATCATCGTGGCGGCCATGATCTCGGCTCCAACCTTCAGCGAAGACGCGGCGATGATGTTGGCGGTAAAGAGTTCATTCTTCTCCGGCTCCGCACCATAGGCCGTAACATCGACATAATCGATCAGCCCAGATGGCGGCCAGATCAGTTTTCCAGAAGCGGTTCATAACGTTGATCGGTCAGGGTGCGCAGGAAGGCCACCAGCGCATCAATCTCCCGGTCCTGCAGGGCGGAGCCAGAT
>JBIIGF010000262.1:0-4139 GCA_044236665.1 Aestuariivirga sp.
GGGTCAGCGAATTCGCGGCAAAGTGCGGCGCGCATATTCCGCCTGCACTGGCCCGGCGCTTCGAGGGATTGGACGATGACCCGGAAACCCGCAACCTCGTCGCGGCCATGGTGGCGGCTGAGCAGGTTGATGCGCTCCGCCGTGAGGGCGTCACGCACTTCCATTTCTACACGCTGAACCGCGCTGACCTCGTCTATGCCATCTGCCGCGTGCTGGGTCTCGGGCCGGTGGCGAAAGCGGCCGCCTGAGGCCTCAGAGGCCGTTGCGCGTCCACACCGCCCTGATCTTCGGGTTGGCGAGCACCGCCTCATAGTTGCGCGCAAGATTGGGGTGCGCGGCAAACAGCGCCGCCATGTCGGGTACCCACGTGCACAGCATGGCCGCATAGATATCGGGCGCGCTCATGCGGTTGCCGAGTATGAAGGGCCTGGTCCCCAGTGCCTCGGCATAGATGGCGAATTCGCGTGCCATCATCTCCGTGGCGCGCGTCTTCACCGCCTCCGCACCGGCGGTGTCGGCGGTGTAGCGGTCGGGATAGAACATCCGCAGCTCGCTCATGTAGAGGGTGGTGGCGAGATAGACCTGCCAGCGCAGGAACTGTGCGCGCTCCGGCGAACCCGGCGCCGGGGCGAAGCCTGCCGCCGGGAACAGGTCCGCGATATGGATCATCATGGCCGCGCTCTCCGTCATCACGCTGTCATCCGGCAGCATGAGGGTCGGGACTTCCGCCTTCGGATTGATCTTGAGGAAGAAGTCATGGAAGGAACCGTCGGGCCTGCGCTCCAGAACGATGACCTTGTATTCGGCTCCGCAGGCGGCGAGCAGGGCCTCGGGCGCCATGGAACCGGCGCTGTTTCGGCAGTAGAGTGTGAACATAAGCTTTATCCTCCCGGAGCCGGCAGCTTAGACGCATGGCGGCCGGTTGTGGAGAGTCCTCCATTGCATGAGAGGCCACGAAATGCGATGGAGGGGGCCTTGCAACTTGCCCGGCCTTCCATGGCGAAAACTTTCGCTCCCATCCTCCCGAAGAAAGTGCGCTTCAGCTATTCCACGGCTGACCAGCCGGTGTTGCAACGCGCCGTGATCCAGGCGATCGAGAAGATCGGCGGGCAGCGCAAGCTCAAGAAACTCTATACCCAGCACCAGAAGAACCTGAGGAACGGCGAGAACTTCTTCGATTCGGCCATCCGCCTGCTCCGCATGCGGGTGGAGTATGACGAGGCGGCCCTCGCCCGCACCCCGGCCACCGGCCCGGTACTGTTCATCGCCAACCACCCCTATGGCGTGTTGGACGGCATCACCCTGACCTGGCTTGCGACAAAGGTGAGACCGGACACCAAGGTGCTGGCCAATGACGTGTTGTGCCAGGCGCCAGAGGCCGTGGGCAATCTTCTGCCCGTGGCCTTCGCCCCCACCCGGGAGGCCCGCGAAACCAATGTGAATTCACGGCTTGAGGCCCAGAAGTGGCTCCGGCAAGGCCATGCGATCGGCATTTTCCCGGGCGGTGGCGTTTCGACATCGGAGAAGCCGCTGAAGGGCCCGGCTGTTGACCTGCCCTGGGCGCCGTTCACCGCGAAGCTGCTCCGCGCCTCGCAGGCCACCGTGGTGCCCGTCTTCTTCGTCGGCCAGAACTCGCGCCTGTTCCAGCTGGCCAGCCATCTGAGCCTCACGCTGCGCCTGTCACTGGTATTCCGGGAAACGGCCCGCCGCATCGGCTCGCGCCTCAAGGTGCGGGTGGGCGCACCCATTCCCTTCTCTGACATCGCCCATATCGAGGACCGCGCCGAACTGGTGATGGAACTCCGCAAGCGCACCTTCGGCCTGGCACGGCCCGAGGACATCAAAGGCTCGAGCCTCGACCTTCACCTGCGCGAGGCGCGCATCAAGGGCGTGAAACAGAAGGGCGAAGACTGACTGCCGCACCGGGCTTAACGGACTGTTAACCCTATTATGGTGCCGTCCGCGCAAGGATTATCGTATCTGCTTGGTGTGCTTTGCGCAAATTTCTTGCCCTGTTTTCACTTCTGCTTATCATGGCGCATGGACTGGCTGTTCCTGCCCTGGCGGAGAAGTGCCCCCCGGCCCCCTTTGTCCTGAGCGCGAGCGAGGCCTACGATCGGGCCGCAAGCTCCGGCTCGCCCCAGGCCTTTGCCAGTGCCGCGGCGCGCTACTCGGACCTGCGGGCCCTGAGCCTGTTCGCGCTGGGCCGCTACCGCAAGGATCTGCCAAAGAACCGCGAGGCTGAATATCTGGAGCTGACCCGCCAGTTCATCGGCCGCACGCTCAAGAAGCACGGCAGCGGCTTCCGCGGCACCACGCTCACCATCACCGACTGTGCGAGCAACAGTGGCGGGTATGTTGTATCGGCCCGCACCAGTTCGGGCAGCCGCGTCGTGTTCCGCCTTGCCCGCGCCGGCGGCGGCTTCACGGTGAAGGACGTCAACATGAAGGGCGTATGGCTGGCGCAGCAGATGCGCTCCACCTTCGTGGGCACCATCGACCGCACAGGATCGATCGACGGGCTGTTCAAGTACCTCAAGAGATGATTTCTACCTGACCCCAACGATGAAGAGGCGGGGAAGGCGCAACAGCACAGTTCCGTCTGACTGTGCCGGATAGGCTTCACGCAGCAATGCGCGGTAGGCTTCAAGAAAAGCCGCCTGCTCTCCGTCCGTCAGCGGATCGATGTAGGGCCTGAGGCCCGTCGTCCTGAACCATGCGATGATGCCGTCAATGCCCGCCAGCGGATGGGTGTAGATGGTGTGCCAGATGTCAAGGCGCCGGAACAATGGCTTGAGTCGCGCATAATAGGTTTCGGGCGCAGGCAGGGGATCACGTGCCTGAGCCGCCTGCGCGAGCTTTGCAGCCCATGGCCCCGTCTCCGCCGCCGCCTGCATGAGGCGGTGGCTCGGCTCCGTCAGATTGTCCGGCATCTGCACCGCGAGAACCCCGCCATCCGGCAAGGCCGCGCCGAGACGCGCGAGAACGCCGAGGTGATCGGGAACCCAGTGGAAGGCGGCGTTCGAGAACAAAAGGTCAGGCTCTGCCTCCGGCATCCAATGCGCAAGATCGCCCGCGGCGAAGGACGCCTGCGGGCAGGCCTTGCGCGCCGCCTCCAGCATGGCAGGCGAGCTGTCGATGCCGGTGACGCTTGCCTCAGGATAGCGCGCCACCAGCAGACTGGTGGCATTGCCGGGACCGCAGCCCAGGTCATAGACACGCCGCGCCCGCGTCAGCGGCACCTGCGCCAGCAGGTCGCGTGCGGGCCGCGCGCGTTCATCCGCGAATGTCAGGTAGGTGGCGGGCTGCCAGTCACGCATCACCGCCAGCCGCGCTCATCAGTATTCCAGCACCACGACGCGGGTGCCAAGCTGAACGCGCTTGTAGAGGTCGATGATATCCATGTTGAGAAGGCCAACGCAGCCCGCGGTCTTCTTGCGGCCGATCATCGAGGGATCATGCGAACCGTGGATGCGGTAGATGGTGTCGACATCGCCCTGATAGAGATAGAGGGCACGCGCCCCCATCGGGTTTTCCGGGCCACCCGGCATGCCGCCATTCTGCCATTTCGCAAGCTTGGGGAATTCGGCGATATGTTCGGGCGTCGGTGTCCAGGTCGGCCATTCCGCCATGCGGCCGATGGTGGACTCGCCAGACCACGTCCGGCCCGCCTTGCCGACCGACGCGCCGTAGCGGATCGCCCGGCCATTGCCCAGAATGAAATAGAGATACCGCTTCTTGGGATCGACGACGATGGTGCCCGGCGCCTCGCTGGTCTCGAAGTCGACCTCCCGGCGGCGGTACTTGTACGCAATCTTGTTTTCCTCGTTCTTGACCGGGAATGGCTCGGCCGAAAGATCGGGCGAAGCGGCCGCGTCATCGGCATGGGCAAGACGTGCCGGCACAAGGGCTGCGGCGGCAAGCGAAGCAAGAAGCAGGCGGCGGGAGATGGTCATGACTGGAATCGCACTGGATGACTTTGCCGCGTCATCTAGCATTCCCGACGCCGTCCGTCACCCCCGCCGCCCCTTGGCCCCCTGGGCGCCGTCAATCCCTAACGGCGGCCATCACCTCGAGAACGCTGAGACGCCGCGGCTGTCCTTCGCGGTCCGTCCAGGACATGGTCTGGCCCTCCGACA
>JBIIGF010000263.1:0-4135 GCA_044236665.1 Aestuariivirga sp.
CCTGGGCTTCGGCGGCGTCGGCGAAGTGCGCCAGGGCAAGTATTTCGAGGTTGAGCTTGCCGAAACCGACAAGGCCAAGGCCCGCGAACAGGTGAAGGCCATGTGCGAGAAGCTCATCGCCAACACCGTGATCGAGAACTACGACATCGAGATCGCCTGACATGAAGTCCGCCGTCGTCGTCTTCCCCGGCATCAACCGCGAACGCGACATGATGCTGGCGCTTGAAAGCATCACAGGCGCAAAGCCCATCTCCGTCTGGCACACCGAAACCGAACTGCCGAAGGTCGACCTCGTGGTCGTTCCCGGCGGCTTCTCCTATGGTGACTATCTGCGCTGCGGCGCGATTGCCGCCCGCTCGCCCATCATGCAGGACATCCGCGCCAAGGTGGCAAAGGGCCTGAAGGTGCTGGGCGTGTGCAACGGCTTCCAGATCATCACGGAAGCGGGCCTGCTGCCCGGTGCCCTCGTTCGCAACAAGGACCTGCGCTTCGTCTGCCGCGAAGTAAAGCTCACCGTCGAAAACAACCAGACCTTCTTCACCAACAAGATGAAGAAGGGTGCGGTCGTCTCCTGCCCCGTGGCGCATGGCGAAGGCAATTACATCTGCGATGCCGAAACACTGAAGCGCCTTGAGGGCGACAACCGCGTGGTGTTCCGCTATGCGCATGGCACCAACCCCAATGGCGCGCTCAATGACATCGCCGGCATCATGAACGAGGCCGGCACCGTCATCGGCATGATGCCGCATCCCGAGAACATGATCGAACCGCTGCACGGCAAGACAGACTGCCGCCCGCTGTTCGAGAGCTTGCTGGCGGCTTGACGCCGTCATACACCAAATCTCATCATACGCGGGTTTGACCCGCGTATCCTTTTCCCCGGCCCGAAAAGGACCGCCGGATCAAGTCCGGCGGTGAAGAATACAAAGAAGCGAATACCGACCCGAGGCACCAAAGGCTGCGCATGACACTTCCCAACGACACCAAGATCACCCCGGACCTCGTCAAGCAGCACGGCCTGAAGCCCGATGAATATGAGCGCTTCGTGAAGCTTCTGGGCCGCGAGCCGACCCTTACAGAACTCGGCATCTGCTCGGCCATGTGGAACGAGCATTGTTCCTACAAGTCATCCAAGAAGTGGTTGAAGACCATGCCCACCAAGGGGCCCAAGGTCATTCAGGGCCCCGGTGAGAATGCGGGCGTCATCGACATCGGCGATGGCGATGCCATTGTGTTCAAGATGGAAAGCCACAACCACCCCTCCTTCATCGAGCCTTATCAGGGCGCGGCCACCGGCGTGGGCGGCATCCTGCGGGACGTGTTCACCATGGGCGCGCGCCCCATCGCCGCCATGAACGCGCTGCGCTTCGGTGAACCGACCCATCCGAAGACGCGCCACCTCGTGTCCGGCGTCGTCCACGGCATCGGCGGCTATGGCAATTCCTTCGGCGTGCCGACCATCGGCGGGGAGGTGAACTTCCATCCGCGCTACAATGGCAACATTCTCGTCAACGCCATGGCGGTGGGCTTGGCTCGCGCGGATTCGATCTTCTATTCCAAGGCCAGGGGTGTCGGCCTTCCCGTTGTCTATCTCGGCGCCAAGACGGGGCGCGACGGCATCCACGGCGCCACCATGGCGTCCGCCGAATTTGACGACAAGGCGGAGGAAAAGCGCCCGACCGTTCAGGTGGGTGACCCCTTCACCGAGAAGTGCCTGCTCGAGGCCTGCCTCGAACTCATGGCGTCGGGCGCCGTCATCGCCATTCAGGACATGGGTGCGGCGGGCCTCACCTCCTCCGCCGTTGAAATGGGTGCGAAGGGCGATCTCGGCATTGAACTGAACCTCGACAACGTGCCCTGCCGCGAGGCGGGCATGACCGCTTACGAGATGATGCTGTCGGAAAGCCAGGAGCGTATGCTCATGGTGCTGGACCCGGTCAAGGAGAAGGAAGCCGAGGCGATCTTCCACAAATGGGGACTGGATTTCGCCATCGTCGGCAAGACCACCGACACGTTGCGCTTCGTCATCAAGCACCACGGCGAGGTGATGGCCGACCTCCCCATCAAGCAGATGGGCGATGAGGCCCCCGAATATGACCGGCCTTGGGTGGAGCCCAAGAAGCAGCCCGTGCTGACCGGTGTTCCCGCCCCGCAGGACCTCAAGGCGGCGATCCTCAGGATCGTCGGATCGCCCGACATGTGCTCCCGCCGCTGGGTGTGGGAACAGTATGACAGCCTGATCGGCTCCAACACCGCGCAGATCCCGGGCGGCGATGCCGGTGTCGTCCGCATCCGGGGCAAGAAGGCCATCGCGGTGTCAACCGATGTCACGCCCCGCTATGTCGAGGCCGATCCGTTCGAGGGCGGCAAGCAGGCGGTGGCCGAATGCTGGCGCAACCTCACCGCCGTCGGCGCAGACCCCATCGCCATCACCGACAACCTCAACTTCGGCAATCCCGAACGCCCGGAAATCATGGGCCAGTTCGTGCACGCCATCAAAGGCCTGTCGGAAGCCTGCACCGCACTCTCCTTCCCCATCGTGTCGGGCAATGTCTCGCTCTATAATGAAACCAACGGTCAGGGCATCCTGCCCACTCCCGCCATCGGCGGCATCGGATTGATCCCCGATCTCGACAAGATGGCGACCATCCCCTTCAAGACGGCGGGCGATGCAATCATCCTGATCGGCGGACATGGCACGCATCTCGGCCAGTCGATTTATCTCCGTGAAGTACTGGGCCGCGAGGACGGCGCGCCGCCGCCGGTCGATCTCGCCAAGGAAAAGCAGCACGGCGATTTCGTACGCTCCCTCATCAAATCCGGCCAGGTATCGGCCGTTCATGATGTTTCCGATGGCGGCCTTGGCCTGGCGGTGATCGAGATGGCCATGGCCTCAGGCCTCGGCGCCAGCCTCACCGCCCTGACCCATGAGCAGCTCTTCGGCGAAGACCAGGCCCGCTATGTGGTGACTGGCTCCCCCGCCATTCTGGATGCTGCCGCCAAGGCCGGCATTCCGGCCATGCAGGTCGGCACGGTGACGGCGGAGCCCACGTTGAACATCGCTGGCGGCCCCTCTATATCTGTCACCGAATTGCGCACCGCGCATGAGGGCTGGTTCCCAGCCTTTATGTCGGGCGAGCTTTGAGGGGGAACCGCGCATGGCCATGTCCGCCACCGACATCGAACGCTTCATCAAGGAGGCGCTCCCCGATGCGACCGTGACCATCCGCGACCTCGCCGGGGACGGCGATCACTATGCGGCCAATGTCGTATCCGCCGCCTTCAAGGGCAAATCCCGCGTACAGCAGCACCAGATGGTCTATGCGGCGCTGAAGGGCCGCATGGGCGGCGAACTCCACGCACTGGCGCTGCAGACCAGCGCGCCGGAATGACGGAACAGAGAGGGACAATCAGATGAGCGACATCAACCAGTGGATCGACAATGAGGTGAAGACGAACGATGTGGTTCTCTTCATGAAGGGCACGGCGGACATGCCGATGTGCGGTTTCTCCGGCCGCTCGGTCCAGATCCTCCAGCACCTCGGCGCGCCCTTCAAGGGCATCAATGTGCTGGACTCGGCGGAACTCCGCCAGGGCATCAAGGACTACACCAACTGGCCGACCATTCCGCAGCTCTATGTGAAGGGCGAATTCGTCGGCGGCTCGGACATCATGATGGAAATGTTCCAGTCGGGCGAGCTGAAGCAGCTCCTCGCCGACAAGGGCGTGGCGTAAGCAGCCCTCATCCGGCGCGATGCGCCACCCTTTCCCACCTGTAGCGGGAGAGGAAAAATAGTTGCGTTTCCTTCTCCCGCGCCCGGCGTGGGAGAAGGTGCCCGAAGGGCGGATGAGGGCGCTTTCCAGCCCCCCGCATGGCTTCCCCGCATCTCCGGCTGTTGACCCCTGCCCATTCTTCATGCACCCATGGCGAACACCAGGATTTCCCATGGACAGCACCAGACCCCGCGCCATCGCAGCCCTGCTCCTGACCATGCTGATGTGGGGTTCGGCAGCGGTATTCATCCGTTCGCTGGCGCTGGCCGTCACGCCGGAAAACTCGCTGGCGATGCGCTATGTGCTCCTTACCTTCATCAACATCGCCGGCCTCGCCTATCTCGGCACCTGGCGTATCCCC
>JBIIGF010000264.1:0-4119 GCA_044236665.1 Aestuariivirga sp.
CGGCAGGCGGCCTCGATCACTTCCGTGTCGAAGCCGATGCGGCGGGCATCCTCGGCGGAGAAGCGCACGCAGTAATCGAAGGCGAGGCCAACGCAGACCACCTTCTCGAAGCCGCGCTCCTTCAGATAGCCGCCAAGCCCGGTGGGCGTCGTGCGGTCATTCTCAAAAAATGCCGAGTAGCTGTCGATCTCCTCGCGGAAGCCCTTGCGGATGATCAGTTCGGCATTGGGAATATGCAGGTCCTTGTGGAAGGCCGCGCCATGGGTGTCCTGAATGCAGTGGTCGGGCCACAGCGTCTGGTGGCCGTAATGCATCATGGCAATCTCGAAGGGGTTTTTCGTGGGGTGCTGGGTGGCGAAGGACTTGTGTTCCGCCGGGTGCCAGTCCTGCGTCAGCACCACGTGCCGGAAGCCGCGCGCCAGCCGGTTGATCAGCGGCACGACCTCATCGCCGCCGGGCACGGCCAGTTTGCCGCCGGGGCAGAAATCATTCTGGACATCGATGACGAGGAGAACGTCGGTTTCCTTCCACATGGCCTCACCTCATGCCGGCAATGGCGGCGGCACAGCCCTTGAACGCGGGGAACCTGTCGATGATCACATAGACAGGAATGGGCCGCATCACATGGGCCAGCCGCCCTTTCTCCTCGAAGATGGAACGGAACGGGCCGGATTTCAACTTGTCCACGATGGAGGGCGCGATGCCGCCGGCCAGATAGACGCCGCCCTTGGCCTGCATGGTCATCGCCGCATCGCCCGCAATCCGCGCCAGCCAGGTGATGAACTGCTCAAGTGTCGCAACAGCCGCCGCATCAGTTCCGGCCAGTGCTGCCTGCAGCACCTGTTCCGGCGTCTCCTGCCGTGGGGCCGGCGCCAGGGCGCGGTACATGCGGAGAAGGCCGCCTCCGGTGATCGCATCCTCCGATTCGAAGGGAACCCCGGGCTTCGTCATCTTCTCGCGCCAGTCGAATTCGGCCTGCGTCACCACGGGAAGCGTGATGTGGCCCACCTCCCCCGGAAGTGCCATCCAGCCGCCTTGCGGCAGCGGCGCCAAGGTGGCCATGCCGAGGCCGGTCCCGGGGCCCAGCACGATCTTCACTCCGGGCTTGGCCGGCGGTTCGCCGCCGATCTGCACCAGGTCGCCGCCGCCGAGATGGGGAAGCGACAGGGCAAGCGCCTCAAAATCATTCAGCAGGCGGAACTGCCGGGCGCGGGACGCCGTACGCAAGGTTTCGCGGGTGAAGCTCCAGTCGCGGTTGGTGAGTGCCACCACCTCACCCTCGATGGGTCCGGCAACGGCAATGGCGGCGGCGGCCAGCCCGGTCAGCCCCTGCGCCTGAACATAGGCGGAGATCGAGTTTTCGAGCGAGGCGAAATCCTGGTTTTTGTGGACGGTGACGGCCCGCACGGCGGTCGAGCCCGGCTCGACCAGCCCGAACCGCGCGTTGGTGCCGCCGATATCCCCGACAAGTGCCAGTTCCGTCATGACTTTCTCCCCTGTTTCCCACTGCCACGGGAGGCCCCCCGAGGGCAACAGCGAATGCTTTGACCCCGGCCGGAAACCGGTCTAGGAAGCCGGTCGAAACCCCCTCACGTGTCCGGAAAAAGCGTTGACCAACCCGCTCGAACAGGAAGTGGCGCGCAGGCGCACCTTCGCCATCATCTCCCACCCCGACGCCGGCAAGACGACCTTGACCGAAAAGCTGCTGCTGTTCGGCGGCGCCATTCAGCTCGCCGGTCAGGTGCGCGCCAAGGGCGACCGCCGCCGCACGCGCTCGGACTGGATGTCGATCGAGCGCGCGCGCGGCATTTCGGTGGTCACCTCGGTGATGACCTTCGAATATGAGGGCGTGGTCTTCAACCTGCTCGACACGCCGGGCCACGAGGACTTCTCGGAAGACACCTACCGCACGCTCACCGCCGTCGATGCCGCCGTGATGGTGATCGACGCCGCCAAGGGCATCGAGGCGCGCACCCGCAAGCTGTTCGAAATCTGCCGACTGCGCGACATCCCGATCATCACCTTCGTCAACAAGATGGACCGTGAAACGCGCGATCCGCTGGACTTGCTGGACGAGATCGAAAAGGGCCTCGCGCTCACCGTCGCGCCCATGGTCTGGCCCATCGGCCAGGGCAAGGACTTTGCCGGCACCTATGACCTGAACAGCCCGCGCGTCCGCCAGATCGAGCAGGATCCCGTGGGCGTTCCTGTCACAGGCCCCGATGATCCGCTGATCGGCACGCTGATCAAGGGCGACACGCTGGCCAAGTGGCGTGACGAGATCGACCTCGTGAAGGACCTCTGCCACAGCTTTGACAAGCAGGCCTTCCTCGAAGGCCACCTGTCGCCCGTCTATTTCGGATCTGCCCTTCGGAACTTCGGCGTGCGCGACCTGCTCGAGGCCCTGATCGCCTATGCGCCGCCACCGCGCGACCAGCAGGCATCGGCGCGCGTCGTCCATGCGACGGAGCCGAAGATGACCGGCATCGTGTTCAAGATCCAGGCCAACATGGACCCCAACCACCGTGACCGCATCGCCTTCATGCGCCTTGCCTCCGGCAAGCTGACACGCGGCATGAAGGTGAAGCTGGTCCGCACCGGCAAGACGGTGGCCCTGAACGCGCCGCAGTTCTTCTTCGCACAGGACCGTTCGATTGCCGATGAGGCCTATGCGGGTGATGTGGTCGGCATTCCCAACCACGGCCTGTTGCGCATCGGCGATACGCTGACGGAGGGAGAGGACATCGTGTTCACTGGTGTTCCAAGCTTTGCGCCGGAAATTCTGCGCCGCGTGAAGCTGGGTGATCCGATGAAGGCCAAGAAGCTGCGCGAGGCCTTGCAGCAGCTGGCGGAAGAGGGTGTCGTGCAGCTGTTCATTCCGGCCGATGGTTCGCCCGCCATTGTGGGCGTGGTCGGCGCGCTGCAGCTCGATGTGCTGGCAGACCGGCTGGCCAATGAATATGGCGTGCCCGTCTCCTTCGAGCCGGCGCGTTATGAGGTGATGCGCTGGATTTCCTGCGACGACAAGAAGAAGCTCGAGGAATTCGAGGCGGCCAACCGCTTTTCGATCGCCCATGACCTTGACGGCGACCCGGTGTTCATGGCTCAGTCTGCCTTCAGCCTGAACTACACGCTGGAACGTGCGCCGGACATCCGCACCACCGAGATCAAGGAGATGCACAAGCCGCAATGAACCAGGTCATGGATTACCTGCCTGATGACCTTGGCCTTGCCAACGCCATCGCGGTGGCGCTGATCTTCGGTCTGTGGGGATTTTACACGCCCATCCTGAAGCTGATCGGGCGCGGCTCGCTCAACATGCAGCTTCACGCCGTGCGCATGCGCTGGTTCCAGATGCATCAGGGCATCGACCGCGAGCACCGCGTGTTCGACGCCATCCTGCTGGGGCACATCTCGAACTCAATTTCCTTCTTCGGCTCCGGCACGCTCATCGTGCTGGCGGGCCTCGTTGGTGCGCTGGCCAATGTGAACAGTGTCTATCTTCTGACGCGCGGCCTCAAATTCGTCGACAAGACGATGTCGCTCGAACTCTTCACGCTCTATTTCATCTTGCTCACCCTTATCCTGGTGCTGTGCTTCTTTGCCTTCACCTATGCGCTGCGCAAGATGGCCTATACCTTCGCCATGCTGGGCGGGCTCCAGTCAACGCCGGCCGAGACCGAGGCCTCGCGCATCATGGGCGAGCAGTCGGCTGTGGTGCTGACCGAGGCCGTGCACTCGATCAACAATGGTATTCGCGGATTCTACTACGCGATCGCCGCGCTCTTCCTGTTCGTCGGACCCTATGCGGCGATCTGGGCCACCGCAGCCATCACCGCACTTCTCTATTACCGGCAGCTCTTCTCTCCCACCGCCGTGGCGATTGCGACATATGTGGATGTGCTCAAGGGCGTGAAGGAGTAGGTTGCAGATGTGTCTTCTCACGCTCCTTCGGCGGGAGAGGACGAAGAGGTGTCAAGCCCGCCGCAACTCCGCAGCTTCCGCCGCCAGCCTTTCGATTGCCGCCCAGTCCTTCGCATCGATCAGCGTCTTCGGCGCCATCCACGAGCCGCCGATGGTGATGACGTTTGGAAGCTTCAGATAGGCCGGGGCCTTCTC
>JBIIGF010000265.1:0-4104 GCA_044236665.1 Aestuariivirga sp.
GGTAGGCATTCTGGCCGGGTAACCACACCTCGAGATCATAGGTCATGCGGCTGCCGAAGCCCATGTCGCCAGTGCACAGCCGCATGACGCGGTAAGGAAGGCCCAGCTTCTGGAGCACGCTCTCGGCACACCCCGTCATGCGCTCCAGCTCGGCGCGCGATTGCTCAGGCGTGGTGATGGATACGAGTTCCACCTTGGAGAACTGGTGCTGGCGGATCATGCCCCGCGTATCGCGCCCTGCAGAGCCCGCTTCGGCACGGAAGCAGGGCGTGTAGGCGGTAAGCCGCATGGGCAGGCCGGCCTCCTCCAGAATGCTCTCACGCACGAGATTGGTGAGGGAGACTTCCGCCGTGGGGATGAGCCAGCGGCCATCGGTGGTGCGGAACAGGTCTTCGGCGAATTTCGGCAACTGTCCGGTGCCATACATCGCCGCGTCATTCACCATGTAGGGCACATAATGCTCGGTGTAGCCGTTCACGCCGGTCTGGTGGTCGAGCATGAATTGCGCGACGGCGCGCTCAAGCCGAGCCAGCTGGCCCTTCATCACCACGAAGCGTGCGCCGGAAATCTTCGCGGCGGCTTCGAAATCCATCAGTCCCAGCCACTCGCCAATGTCAAAATGCTGGCGCGGCTCATAGGCGAAGCTGGGGGGTGTACCCCAGCGGCGTACCTCCGCATTGCCTGTTTCATCAGCGCCATCTGGCACATCGTCGAGCGGAATGTTGGGAATGACGGCAAGTGCCGCGGTAAGACGCTGGTCGATGTCTCGCTCAACCGCCTCACCGCCCGCAATGAAATCCTTGATCGCCCCCATCTCCGACTTCAGGAGTTCCGCCCGTGCTTTGTCGCCCGATTTCATCGCCTCGCCGATTTCCTTGGAGGCGGCGTTGCGGCGGGCCTGAGCATCCTGCAGTTTCTGAACATGGTCGCGCCGTTCGGCATCGATCTTCAGAAGTTCGGCCGCCACCGGCGGCAGGCCCCGGCGGGCCAGCCCTGCGTCGAAAGCTGCCGGATTGTCGCGTATGGCCTTGATGTCGTGCATGTCATGAATCCCTTGAACCGCCCTCCTATAGGACGGCCCGTGTGTCACGGGAAGATCAATGCTTCAGAAGGGCTATTCGGCGTCCTTCGCTGCATCGGCCTTCTTGCGGCGGCTCTCAAGGAAGCGCACAGCCTGCACCGAGACCTCGTAAAGCAGCATCAACGGAACGGCCATGGCGATCTGAGAGATCGGGTCCGGCGGCGTCAGCACCGCGGCCACCACGAACACGCCGACGATGGCGAACTTCCGGCCACTCCTCAGCTGATCATAGGAGAGAACGCCCATCTGACCGAGCAACGTCAGGATGACGGGAAGCTGAAAACAAAAGCCAAAGGCGAGGATCAACATCATCACGAAATCGAGGTAGGCCTCGATGTCGGGCATCAGTTCGATCCCGGCCTGCCCCTCGCTTCCCGTGCCCGCCGCGAGTGCATAGAAGAAGTGGATGGCGACCGGCAGAAGGAAGAAATAGACCAGCGCCGCACCCAGCAGGAAGAACACCGGCGTGGCAATGAGATAGGGCACGAACGCCTGCTTTTCACTCGAATAGAGGCCCGGCGCCACAAAGCGGTAGATCTGTGTGGCGATCAGCGGAAAGCCGATGAACATGCCGCCGAAGAAAGCGATCTTGATCTTCACCAGGAACACACCGAGCAGCTTGATCGAGATCAGCGCCACGTCCTGTCCGGTACCCCATTTGAACGGCAGGATCAGGTAATGGAGAATGTCGGAGGAGAAGATGAAGCTGAAGATGAAGGCGGCGATGAAGCCGAGCACGCAATAGATCAGCCGCTTCCTGAGTTCGACCAGATGCTCGATCAGTGGGGCTTCCGAGGCATCGATATCCTGCTGGCTCATGAGGCGGCCTGCTCAGTGGCAGCGCCCGCCGAACTGCGCGGCGCATCGGTCGCCGGAACATCGGCGAAATAATTCTTGTAGTCCTTGACCTGCTTTGCCGCCTCTTCCGCCGCCCGCTTCTTCGGGTCAGGCGGTTCAAGGATGTTGCCGGCATTCTTGAGGTTATCGAATTCCTTCTTCACCTCGTCGAAGCCGGTTTCCTTCATCGCGCTGTCGAGGTGGCCCTGGAACTCCCGCGCCATGCCGCGCATCTTGGCCACGGTCTTGCCCAGCGCGCGCAGCACACGTGGCAAGTCCTTCGGGCCAATGACGATGATCGCCGCCACGGCAACGACAAACAGTTCGGTGTAGCCGATCCCGAAGTCAAACATGTGCGTTCCCGGCGCGGCGCGGCCGGACTGCCTTTAGCTCTTGGCCTTTTCGGCTTCGGACTTCACAGCGGATTGCTGCTCGAGGGTCTTGGTATCGGTGGCCGCCGCTGCCGGCTCATCCTCGGCCATGCCCTTCTTGAAGCTCTTGATACCCTTGGCCACGTCACCCATCAGGTCAGAGACCTTGCCACGGCCGAACAACAGGATCACCACCAGGATGACCAGCGCCCAGTGCCAGAAAGACATCGCACCCATCGACAAACTCCTCTTTCACGGGAGAGAGGTTGCACCCTCCCCGACAGCTCTTTTTTGACACTAAAGCAGAAAGCCCAGCGCCCTGCAACCGAAGCCGCAGCCCTCAAGACATGGGAAGAGATGGAGAGATTTCAAAGACAAAAACATGCTCGGGATCGACCCGGAAGCGGGCGGCGGAGCCGCGCGCCGGCGCCACGCGCGACGCGATCAGCGCCGTCAGCGGCTCATCTATTCCCTTGAAAAGAACAGTACATTTGACGTCATCGCCCTGGAAGCGGGCCTCTTTCACATAGCCGTCGATGCCGGAGCCGTCCTCGGCGGTCCGCAATCCTTGCGGCCTGATCAGCACCACGGCCTCCGGGCCCGCCATGGGACGGGGCAGCGGGAAACTGCCCAGCGCCGTCTGCACGGTTCCTCCGCTCACGCGGCCCCGCAACTCATTGGTGTCGGAGAAGAACCGGGCGGCAGCCGCGTCCACCGGGTGGCGGTAAAGCTGCTCCGGGGTGCCCGCCTGGATCAAAAGCCCCTGACGCATCAGGAAGATCCGGTCCGCCAGTCCCATGGCCTCAACGGGATCATGGGTGACGAGCAGGCAGGAGGCGCGCGTCTCGCGCAGCAGGGTCAGCGTTTCGGCGCGCACTGATTCCCGCAGGCGCTGGTCAAGGCCGGAAAATGGCTCGTCCATCAGCATCACCTGGGGGCGCGGCACCACGGCGCGGGCCAGCGCCACGCGCTGCTGCTCACCGCCCGACAGGTGGTGCGGAAAACTCGCGGCATAGTGGGCAAGCCCCACCCGCTGCAGCGCGTGGCGGGCGATCGTGAGCGCCTCCTCGCGTGGCAGGTTCCTCAGCCCGAAGGCCACATTGTCGATGATCGACAGGTGCGGGAACAAGGCGAAGTCCTGAAACATCAGGCCGATGTTGCGCTTCTCAGGCGGAACGAAACGGTTGGGGCCGGCCATTTCCTGGCCATCGAACAGCAACCGGCCGCTATCCGGCTTCTCGATCCCGGCCGCGATGCGCAGCAGCGTGGTCTTGCCGCAGCCCGAGGGACCGAGAAGGCAGGCGATCTCCCCCGGATTGAGGGTGAGCGACACGCCCTCGACCGCAGCTGTCCGGCCAAACCGCTTGGAGACATTCTCGAATTCCAGAAGCCCCGCGAAGGTCGCACCCGCAGTGCCCCGCGGGCCCCAGCGCGGGCTCATGCGGTCGTCTTGGGCTGTGGGTTCGATGCTGCTCATCGATGGCGGGGTCTACACCAGTTCTGGGGCCAAGCAAATGCCGCACTCGCTCAGGCGGCGGCGGATACCACCCGGTTGCGGCCCTCACGCTTGGCCCTGTAAAGCGCCTGGTCGGCCCGCTTGAGCAGGTCCTCGGCGCTGTCGCCGCCGGTGGCGAGGCTTGAGACACCAACCGAAGCTGTCACGGGCAGATAACAGCCCGGCGCCGCCAGAAAAGACTTGGCCGCCACCATCTTGCGGATACGGTCAGCGACGCGTTCGGCGGTGGGCAAGTCGGTTCCCGGCAGGACCACCACGAACTCCTCGCCGCCGGTGCGGCAGGCCAGATCAGTGCCGCG
>JBIIGF010000266.1:0-4103 GCA_044236665.1 Aestuariivirga sp.
CGGGCTGTCGATGAAGATATTGGCCGTCGGGACCTTGCCCTCGTCCATCAGCTTGACGAGGTCAGTGACCAGCTCCTGGGTGCGCTCCACCGCGAAGGAGGGGATCAGCAGCGCGCCCTTGCGGGCCGCCGCATCATTGACCTCGCGCGCCAGAATGGCGCGGCGGCCTTCCTCGCTGCGCTCGAACCTGTCTCGGCCGCCATAGGTCGATTCACACAGCACCACATCGAAATCGGCTGGTGCCTCAGGGTCATGCTGCAGCATCTTGTTGTCCGGCCCCAGATCGCCCGAGAACAGGATGCGCAGCGGCTTCTTGCCGGGCTGCTCCACTTCGAGCTCGATCGAGGCGCTGCCCAGAAGATGGCCGGCGTTCCAGAACCTGGCGCGCATGCCGGGGGCGGGCGAGAACCATGTCTCGAAGGGGTGGCCCTCGAAATACGCGAGTGCCGTCATCGCATCATCGGCCGTGTAGATCGGTTCCACCGCCTCCTCGCCGCGCTTCAGGCGGCGGCGGTTCAGCTGCATCACTTCCATTTCCTGGATGTTGCCTGAGTCCGGCAGCATGATGCCGCAGAGATCGGCCGTTGCGTGGGTGCAGTGGATGCGCTGGTCGAAGCCATGCTTCACCAGTTTCGGCAGCAGGCCTGAATGATCGATGTGGGCGTGGGTCAGCAGTGCCGCGGAGAGCGTGGAGGGCTGGAAGGGGAAGGCGCGGTAGTTGAGCTCGCGCTCGGTCTTGGAGCCCTGGAACATGCCACAATCGACAAGCAACTTCGCGCGCTCGGTTTCCACGAGATAGCAGGAACCGGTGACGGTGCGCGCCGCGCCATGAAAGGTAATGCGGATCGGCATGTTCATGCTCCCGGCAGTTTGAGGCCGCGCTTCAGCAACTGCTCCCACGCTTCCTGCGGGGAATCGGCGTAGCTGAAGAGATCGAGGTCGTGCTGGCTGATCATGCCCGTATCGGCGAAGTGCTGGAAGTTGATGAGGCCCTTCCAGAATTTTGAATCATACAACACCACGGGCAATTCATCGTCCATTTTGCCGGTCTGGCGGAGTGTGAGGATCTCGAACAACTCATCCATCGTGCCAAAGCCGCCGGGAAACACCACGAGTGCTGCTGCGCGGATGGCGAAGTGCATCTTGCGCATGGCGAAATAGTGGAAGCGGAAGGTGAGGTCCGGCGTCGAATAGGCGTTGGGCTCCTGCTCCATGGGCAGCGTGATATTGAAACCGACCGAGGGCGCGCCTGCATCATGCGCGCCCCGGTTTGCTGCCTCCATGATGCCGGGGCCGCCGCCGGTGGCGATCACATTCTGGCGCGGGCCATTGTGGCCGATCATGGCGCCGCCTTCTTCCGAGCAGATGCGGGCGAATTCGCGGGCTGCCTCGTACCAGCCGCTGCCGTCGCCGGGCTTGACCCGCGCCGAACCAAACACGATCACCGTGCTCGCCACGCCCCATTTGCGCAGGTGCTCCTCCGCCTTCTGGTATTCGAGCTGGAAGCGCAGGCCGCGGGTGGTGTCTCCCAGCAGGAAGTCCATGTCCATGGCGGGAAGGCGGTAGGCGGCGGCGGCCATCTGGGCCTTGTTGGAATCGGTCACGGTTTCTGCAAGTCCTGCAAGAAGAAGTGGATATCAGGATGGATTAAGCCACCCGGCGGCTGGCTTCAAGTGGTGGGCTGTGCCCGGGCCCTCCATTCCCTTTCACCAGGGCTCCTCATGACAAGCGCTGCCATTCAGGCCTAGGATGCAGGCTCCAACCAGTGAGACGAGATGAGATGGCAAACCACCGCGAGGATTTCGCCCAACGCTACATGGTGGCCCCCGGCAAGCCGGTCAGCCTTGCGAAGCTGGACCCGCGCGATACGGGCCCCTTCACCGACAAGGACACGGCGAAGGCCGGAACCGCGGCGGATGCCGAAGCGATCGATGCCCTGCAGGACAGGCTCTTCGCCGAAGGCCAGCGGGCGCTGCTCGTCGTGCTGCAGGGCATCGACTGTTCCGGCAAGGACGGCACGGTGCGCGCGGTGTTCAACCATTGTGGCCCCCTGGGTGTGAGGGTGCAGCCCTTCAAGGCCCCGACGGCAGACGAACTGGCACAGGATTATCTCTGGCGCGTGCACAAGGTCTGCCCGCCAAGGGGCTATATCGGCATCTTCAACCGTTCGCACTACGAGGACGTGCTGGTGGTCAAGGTCAGGAACTTCGCCAGCCCCGGGGCCATCGAGCGCCGCTATGACGAGATCAACGCCTTCGAGAAGCTCCTGTCGGACAATGGCACCCGGATCCTGAAGTTCATGCTGCATATCTCGAAGGCGGAACAGGCCGAGCGCCTGCGCGAGCGCGTCGAAACACCGGAAAAGCGCTGGAAATTCAACCCCGGCGACCTCGAGGACCGCAAGCTGTGGGATGATTACATGGCGGCCTATGAAACAGCCCTCAGCCGCTGTTCCACCGCGCATGCGCCGTGGCATGTGATTCCAGCCGACAGGAACTGGGTGAGGAACGCGATCATCGCCCGCATCGTGCGCCAGACGCTGGAAGAGATGGACCCGCGCTATCCCGAACCAAAGGGCTGGGATCCTGCCGCGATCACCATCAGCTGAGGCCTGGTTCAGTCCGCCGGTGCGAGCTCAAGCACCACGATATTGAGCTTCACGCCTTTGAGGCGCGCGCCCAGCATGTTCTGCATGCGGTGTGACAGGGCATTGATGGATTTCACATCCACATCCGGATTGAAGAACATCTCGATCTCGACGAAGCGCTGCGTGCCGCTGCGGCGGGTGCGGACGGCGCCCAGCTGCTCATAGGCGTCGAACTCCTGTGCCAGAACGCGCATGATCTCGATCTGCTCCTCCTCGGGCATCGGAAGATCGATCAGGACACGGAAGTTCTTCAGCAGCTGCCCGCCGGCCGAGTGCAGCATGAAGACCGCGATGAACAGCGAGAATGCGGGGTCGATATAGACCGCCATCCCGTAAGTGCCGGTGACCGTCAGGATGAGGCCGATCAGCATGGCGACGATGACGACGAAGTCAAACCAGACGGCGACACGGTAGTCGGCCGCATAGGACTCGAGCAGTGGGCTCTCGAAGCGTGAGGTCAGCTGTATCGCGGTGCGGTACACATAGATGTTGAACAGCAGCGAGGGTATGAGCGGAATCTGGGTGATCGAGAATGTCACCTCGTGTTCCGGCATCAGCAGGTGGCTGACCGCCTGATAAAAGATGTAGCAGCCAATGGGGACGGTGAGCGCCCCATAGAAGAAGCCGTAGAAGTTCTCAAGCTTGCCCGTGCCATGCGGAAAGCGGATGGGGTCGGCGCTCTTCATCAGGCGGATCGAGTTGTAGGCGAAGAGCTGCACGATGATCGAGAAGCCGTTCTCGATCGCCATCGAACCGATGGTGAGCGAATTCGACAGATAGCCCGTGATGCAGAACGCCACGGTGAGCAATATCAGTCCGAACAGTGCGATGCGCGACAGCTTCGCCAGCTCATCGACCAGTTCGTTGAGATTCATCCTGCCGGTTTCCGCTTCTTGCCCCCAAGGCGCAGCACCCTTGCATTCGAACCAAGTAAAGCTTCGCCGTTTGCAAAGCTAAACCGGAACGGCCAAGTTAAGCAAAGGAAACATCGGTTGGGCGCCATGCGCCGGAAGCCGCCTCAGGCGCGGCTGAGCAGAGCGTCAACCTCCGCCCTGGTGGGCGCGGCGGCGGAAGCGCCTTTCCTGGTGGTCGAGATGGCCGCGGTGGCGGCAGCGAAGCGCAGGGCCGCCTCAAGCGCCATGCCCTGTTCCAGCGCATGGGCAAGTCCGCCGTTGAAGCAGTCGCCGGCGGCAACCGTGTCGATGGTGGCCACTTTGAACGCCGGCAGGATGGCCTCGAGCCCGGGACCCGACACGGCAAGACCGCGCGCGCCCAGCTTGACCACGGCGGTGGCAACGCCCCTGGCGCGAAGCTCCCGCGCCGCCTTCAGCCCCTCTTCCGGCGTTTGCGGCTGCCAGCCGAGGATGAGGCCCGCCTCCGTTTCGTTGGGCGTGATGATGTCAACGGCAGGCAGGATGCCGCCCGGCAGGCCGCCCGGCGGGGCGGGGGCTGGATC
>JBIIGF010000267.1:0-4102 GCA_044236665.1 Aestuariivirga sp.
TATTCGGAGATCGTCCCCTTCCAGTCTGCCGACAAGGCGCTCGACTGGCCGGGCCTCAAGGGCATCATCCTGTCGGGCGGCCCGGCCTCGGTGCATGAGGGCGGCAGCCCCCGCGCGCCGGAACGGGTGTTCACCCTTGGCTTGCCGGTCCTCGGCATCTGCTATGGCGAGCAGACCATGTGCGCCCAGCTTGGCGGCAAGGTTGAGGCATCGGACCACCGCGAGTTCGGCAAGGCCTTCGTCGAGGTGAAGGAGGCCTGCGGCCTGTTCGACGGCGTATGGGCGAAGGGTGAGCGCCACCAGGTGTGGATGAGCCACGGCGACCGCGTCACCGCCATTCCGCAAGGCTTCAAGGCCGTTGCCACCTCGGAGGGCGCGCCTTTCGCGGCGATTGCCGATGAGCAGCGCCGCTTCTATGCCACGCAGTTCCACATGGAAGTGGTGCACACGCCCGATGGCGCGAAGCTCCTGCGCAACTTTGCGCTGGAGATCTGCGGCTGCAGGGGCGACTGGTCGATGGCGCATTTCAAGTCCGAGATGATCCACAAGATCAAGAAGCAGGTGGGCTTCGAGCGGGTGATCTGCGGGCTGTCAGGCGGCGTTGATTCCGCCGTCACCGCCGTCCTGATCCATGAGGCGATCGGCGAGCAGCTGACATGCATCTTCGTCGATCATGGCCTCATGCGCCTCAATGAGGCGGAAGAGGTCGTGAAGCTGTTCCGCGAGGCCTACAACATCCATCTCATCCATGTTGACGCATCGAAGCTGTTCCTTGGCGAGCTCGCGGGCGTCTCCGACCCCGAGAAGAAGCGCAAGATCATCGGCCGCCTGTTCATCGAGGTATTCGAGGCGGAAGCCAAGAAGATCGGCGGCGCGTCCTTCCTCGCGCAGGGCACGCTCTACCCGGATGTGATCGAGAGCGTCTCCTTCACCGGCGGGCCCTCCGTCACCATCAAGTCGCACCACAATGTGGGTGGCTTGCCCGAACGCATGAACATGAAGCTGGTGGAGCCGCTGCGCGAGTTGTTCAAGGACGAAGTGCGCCTGCTCGGCCAGGAGCTGGGGTTGCCGGCGCATTTCGTCGGCCGCCATCCCTTCCCGGGACCGGGCCTTGCCATCCGCATTCCGCATGATGACGTGACACAGGAGAAGCTCGACATCCTGCGCAAGGCCGATGCGATCTATCTCGACGAGATCCGCAAGGCAGGCCTTTATGACGCGATCTGGCAGGCTTTCGCGGTGCTGCTCCCGGTGCGCACCGTGGGTGTGATGGGCGACGGCCGCACCTATGACCGTGTGCTGGGCCTTCGCGCCGTGACCTCGACCGACGGCATGACGGCCGAAAGCTACCCCTTCGACCACGCCTTCCTCGCCCGTGTCTGCACGCGCATCATCAACGAAGTGCGCGGCGTGTCCCGCGTCGTCTATGATGTGACAAGCAAGCCACCCGGCACCATTGAGTGGGAGTAGCGCGCATCGCGGGTCGTGTGTTCGCGCGCTCCGGCATGTTGGGTTCAAATGGATGCAGTGCCAGATCGTGTTCTCCTGCCCCGCCCGAATCGGCTTGACGCGGCCCGCCGCGAGCAGGATTCGAGCCTCGGCCGCTCCCTGCGTCAGCCGTCCCGGAACCAGAGTGGCTTTTCACCGGCCGCAGGCAGAATACTCGTGACCGGTGGGCCTTACTGCACCGCACGGAGCAGCCAGCCACCCGCCACCAGTGCGATGACGCCAGCCAGGAAGATGGTCACGGCCACCTCATGTCTGTCCGTGTGGCCAAGCAGGCGGATGAAGAATCCGACGACCAGCGCGAGGAGGCCCAGCACCATCAGGCTGGATGCGAGGAACATCACGGGCAGCGTCTGACCCGTCATGGCGTTCGGGGCGCGTCAGTTGATGCCAAGCCCGTTCTCGCTCCCAATGCGGACAGCATGCTGTGGGCGATTTCCTCCTGGCCCGCGAACACCGCATCAGCTCCCAGCGACTTGAGGTAGGCCACCGTTTCGGTGTTGGTGCCGCGCGCGATGATGTGGATTGCCGGGCTCAGCGCCCGCGCGTGTTCCACGATGTGGCCCGCCTCGAAAGGATCAGGCAGGGTGGAAATCAGGAACCGCGCACCCTCGATGTTGAGGCGTGGCAGCAGCTCGCGCTCGCCCGATGTGCCGCTGAATGCTTCGATGCCCTCGCTTCTCAGGGTATTGATGCGGTCATCGTCCTGTTCGACGACAAGGAAGGGTATACCGGCGCGCCGCAGTCCGGCGCCGACCAGTGCCCCAACCTGACCATATCCCACCAGAACGACGTGGCCGCTGAGCGTGGTGGATGCTTCCAGCTCCTGTTCCGCCGCCACCGCGGTGGCCGGTTCCGCTGCAGCGCGAGGTGCATGGGGTTCCGCCGTAGCGGCATTGTAACGGTCCAGCCAGTTCTCAAGCGCGAGGAACAGGAAGGGATTGATCAGGATCGACAGGATGGCGCCGGCCACCACCAGGTCGCGCGCCTCGACGGGAAGGATCGCAAGCTTCACGCCCAGCACCACGAGGATGAAGGAGAATTCGCCGATCTGCGCCAGGCTTGCCGAGATGGTGAGAGCGACACTGCGTGAATACTTGAACCAGCGGACGATCAGAAATGCGGCCGTCGATTTGCCGAGCACGATGATGAGGAAGGTCGCCAGCACCGGTAACGGATTCTCGATCAGCACGGCGGGATTGAACAACATGCCGACCGAGACGAAGAACAAGACCGCGAAGGCATCGCGCAGCGGCAGTGTTTCCTTTGCCGCCTGGGTGCTCAGTGGCGATTCCGCCAGAACCATGCCGGCAAAGAATGCGCCGAGCGCAAAGGAGACCCCGAACAGCGTGGCGGACCCGAAGGCCACGCCGAGCGCGATGGCCAGCACCGAGAGCCGGAACAGCTCGCGTGACCCTGTATGGGCCACATAATGCAGGATCCACGGAATGACGCGGCGGCCGACGAGCAGCATCAGCCCCACGAACAGGCCGACCTTGATTGCGGTGACCAGCAGCGTCTCCGACACCGAGCCGAGGCCGAGGTTCAGCGCCAGCCCAAATTCCATGCCCTGTGTCTGCTCGCGTCCGCCGAGCAGGCCCGCCAAAGGTGGCAGCAGCACCAGTGCGAGGATCATCACGAGATCTTCGACGATCAGCCAACCGACTGCGATGCGGCCGCGCTCCGTCTCCAGCAGCCGGCGCTCCTGCAACGCCCGCAGCAGCACGACCGTGCTGGCGACCGAGAGCGTGAGGCCGAAGACGAGGCCGGCGCCCATGTTCCAGCCAAGCGTCCATGCCAGGGCCATGCCGAGCAGGGTGGCAACAGCGATCTGTCCGATGGCTCCGGGGATGGCGATGGCCTTCACAGACAGAAGATCGCGCAGCGAGAAATGCAACCCGACGCCGAACATCAGCAGGATGACGCCGATTTCGGCCAGCTCCTGCGCCAATTTCTGGTCGGCGACGAAGCCCGGCGTGAAGGGCCCGATGACAACACCGGCGATCAGGTAGCCCGCAATGGGCGGCAGCCTCATCCTGTGCGCCGCGAGGCCCAGGATGAACGCCAGTCCCAGGCCTACCGCGATCGTTGCAATGAGAGGTGTCGTATGGGGCATCTGTTGCTCTTTTCGACAGGGGCGGGCGAGCCCCCGTTGCATAGTTAGTGAAAATTTCCGGTTCCGGAAGGAAAAAATAAACAACACGGACAGGCATATGACAAAATTCCTAAATCTGGCGCAACGCGCGGCGACATGGTGGGCATAGCCCGCAGCCTGTGCTTGAATGGGCCGGCGGAAAGCAGCAAGTGACGGGAGCAGGGCATGTCAGGCACGGAACGGGACATTCGCATGGTGGAACTTGAGCTGCGCATTGCCGAGCAGGACCGGGTGATTGCCGACCTCAACGACATGGTGGTGGGCCAGTGGAAAAAGATCGATGCGCTGGAGCGCCGCCTCGGCGAATTGCGCGAAGAGTTCGATTCCGCCAATCTCGGCCGTTCTGATGCGCCCGAACCGCCGCCACCGCATTACTGAAACGTGTTCCGGCCAGCCGGACTGACCCAAGTCAACAGGGCATCGCGCCGGCAGACGATCGCC
>JBIIGF010000268.1:0-4098 GCA_044236665.1 Aestuariivirga sp.
GTCTTCTCGCTGGAAAACACCTTCTTGGCGGGCAGCTTCATCAGTTGCTGGTCGGACATGGCGGCCAGGGCTTGTGCCTCACTGGCTGACTGGGCGTGAAGCGGCGCACTGCCGGCACCGGCGAGGAGCAGCACGGCAGCGAGCATCAGTCGTCGCAGCATGGCAGTGCTCACTTCTTCCGGAACTTGTCGAGAGAGACGACCTTGGCCGCCTCTGCCGGGGCGCTGGCCTCTGGTGCAGCGGTGTCGATGTCCTGCTGATCGGTGCCGGTGTCTGCGCTGACAGGCGGCATTGCACGGGCCGCTTCCACCTCGCGCGGGCGGCGCTCGGCAGGGGCGGTTTCGAACTGCAGGCCGAACTGGACGGCCGGGTCGAGGAAGCCCTTCACAGCGTCGAACGGAATGACCAGGTGCTCGGGAACGTTGTCGAAGGAGAGTTCAACCTCGAACCAGTCCTGATGGATATGGAGGTTCCAGAACTGGTGCTGCAGCACGATCGTCATCTCACGTGGGTAACGCTGGGCAATTTTCTCGGACAGCCGCACACCGGGGTGCTTGGTATTGAAGGCGATGTAGAAATGATGGTCGCCCGGAAGGCCCGTGGTTGCCGCAATGCGCAGCGCCTCGCGGACAACGCCCTTCAGGGCGTTCTGGGCGAGCAGATCATAGCGCATCAAGTCTTCTGGCATGGCAGGTTTCCGGCCTCTTCCTGATCGGGGCTGTGACCCGCTAGCATAGCCGGACCGGCAAGGCAAAGTCATCCGCTGGTTTTCCCGGCGGGAATTGATGCTGTCCCTGGATATCACCGCTCGATTTCGTGACGTGCTGCCTGAGCGAGAAATGCAGACCGCGTAAGATTGCGCGCCTTCGCGGCGGCATCAATCGCTTTCAGCATGCCGCTTTCCAGAGTGATGTTCGCCCGGACGACTTTTGCATCGTTTTCGATCAGGGGGATAGCCACCAGAAATGCGCCACCGGCGAGTTCGGCCGCGACTTTTGGATCCGCCTTGATGCGCTCAATCGTGCGGGGAGACGGCAGTTTCACATCTTCACCGTAGAGGCTCAAGGCCTCGGCAGCGTTGGGAACGAGGGCATCCATATCATCCGACGCCGAGTAGCAACCGGGTATGTCCGGAAACTGGACCCCGTAAGCAGAGGACTCATCCTTGTGAACCAAAGCGATGTAATAGCGCATGGCATTTCCCTTCATAGCCAACCAGCGTCTTTCGCGATGGCGCGGGCGGTACCGGTTGGCAGATCTTTCTTCGGGTGGGGCACTATGATCGTCACCATGCCCCGCCGGAATTTGTGGTGAGATCCTCGCACGGAAACCAATTCGAAGCCCTCGACCTTGAGGCGTTTGATGATCTTCCGGCGGTCACACTCCATGCGTATTTTTATGCGCACTCTAGGTGCAACCGTCAAGCCGCATCACGAAAGTGTTCAGTGTAAAGAACCAAAAAAATGAAGTGCCGGCTTCTGTTGCCAGGTGCCGGCGAACCCCGCCTTGAGCGGCTAAGCCCAAGGGCTTTGATTTCGGTGCTCAGACTGCGTTAAGCAGCCACTGCAACCGGAGCATAGTTGTCGTTGGCAACTATAAGTTTAGCCCGATAACGTCGGTACCATCACGAGCAAAAAGCAACCCTTTACGCCCTCGTCGATCCTGGTTCGCCCCCATCACGGGCCGCTGGCCTGCAGCGGACGGTGGTGGAGGCGCCGGGTACTGCCCCCGGGTCCGAAAGGTTTATTACGATCACCGTTTATCGCCATAGTCATGCCCTTGCAGGCGTGACGCACCACATATAGGAAGCCTTGAGGCACAAGGGAAGAGGAAGTTTGGAGCCGCCATGCAGCAGTACCTGGACCTCATGCGGCATGTGCGCCAGCACGGCCACCGCAAGGAAGACCGGACAGGCACCGGCACGCTCTCCGTGTTCGGCTGGCAGATGCGCTTTGACCTGTCCGAGGGCCTGCCGCTCGTCACCACAAAGAAGCTGCACCTGCGTTCGATCATCCATGAACTGCTTTGGTTCATCCGGGGTGAGACCAACATCCGATACCTGCGCGACAACAAGGTGACCATCTGGGACGAGTGGGCCGATGCCAATGGTGATCTCGGCCCGGTCTATGGCGCGCAGTGGCGCTCCTGGCCGGCGCGCGATGGGTCGACCATCGATCAGCTCGCCGATGTGATCGCCCGCATCCGCAAAAGCCCCGATTCCCGCCGCCTGATCGTGACTGCCTGGAACCCGGCGGATGTCGACAAGATGGCGCTGCCGCCCTGCCACTGCCTGTTCCAGTTCTATGTGGCGGACGGGCGGCTCTCCTGCCAGCTCTATCAGCGTTCGGCCGATATCTTCCTCGGCGTTCCCTTCAACATCGCGTCCTACGCGATCCTCACCCACATGGTCGCCCATGTGACCGGGCTTGAGGCCGGCGAATTCATCCATACGCTGGGCGATGCACACCTCTATCTCAACCACCTCGATCAGGCCGACGAACAGCTGTCGCGTGAGCCGCTCCCCTTGCCGCGCCTGCTCATCAAGCGGCCGGTGGCGGACATTGCCGATTTCCGCTTCGAGGACTTCGAGATCGAGGGCTACCGCTCGCACCCGCACATTTCGGCACCCGTCGCCGTATGAGCATGCTGGGGGATGATTTCTCCGGCGGGCTGAGGCGGCGCATGTACTGGCCGATAAGCCCGCTGGGCTTCTGGTACGCGGTTGCCGTGGCCGTGGTGCTGCTGCTGCTGCACCAGGGGCTGCAGGCTGTCCTGTCCTATGGCGTGTTGCACCTCATGACAGGTTCGGCGGCACCAACCGCGCGCGATGCGGTGAAGGCGAGCCTCGTGGTGATCTTTCCCGCCTCGCTCATTGTTGCGGCGGCGGCCTGGTGGCTGGCCGGGCTTGGCGGCCAGCGCCCGGCCGAGGTCTTGAACCTGCGCTGGCCGCGCCTCAGCCTCTCAGGCTGGGTTGTGCTGACGCTGGGCTTCATGGTGGTGATGTATCTCTCGATCCTCGCTGTTGTCCTGGTGCTCGGCATCGACCTTGCGCAGTATACGCCGGGCCCCAATGGCGAGAGCCCCAAGACCGGCTCCGCAGGGCTGGTGAAGGAGGCGATGTTCGACATCGCGCGCGACCCATGGCTGTTCCTTCTTGTGTTTCCATCGGTTGCGATCGGTGCGCCGCTGGCGGAGGAACTCATCTTCCGCGGCCAGTTGTTCGGCGCGCTCTCCAGAACGAGGTTGGGCGTATCGGGCGCAACACTCCTGACCGCGACCATCTGGTCGCTCCTTCACGTGACGGAGCCGTGGCTGTCGATTTCCCTGATCTTCATGATGGGCCTCGCTTTCGGCTGGATGATGTACCGCTTCGGCAGCCTGTGGGTACCGATCATCCTTCACGGCATTTGGAACGGGTTCTATGCGCTGTTGATTTTCACCCAGATCGGAGGCCACTCATGACGCTGGAGATCCGCGAGGCGCGGCCAGGCGAAGAGGCGCTGGTGCTGGGCTTCATCCGCAAGCTGGCTGATTATGAAAAGCTGCTCCATGAGGTGGCGGCGACTGAGGCAGACCTGTGTGCGGCGCTGTTCGGCCCGGTGCCCCGCTGCCACTGCGACCTTGCCTTCTGGAACGGTGAGCCCGCCGGCTTCGCATTGTGGTTCTATAATTTCTCGACCTTTGCCGGAAAGGCGGGGATCTATCTCGAGGACCTGTTCGTGGAGCCGGAGCATCGCGGCAGGGGCATCGGCAAGGCGTTGCTGAAGCATCTTGCCCGGCGCTGCGTGGCGGAAGGCCTGCCGCGCCTGCAATGGTGGGTGCTGGACTGGAACGAGCCCTCGATTGCCGTCTACAAGTCGCTGGGTGCGAAGGCGATGGACGAGTGGACGGTCTATCGCGTGTCCGGCCCGGAACTCGAGGAGTTGGCACGTTGAGCATTTCAATCCGTGAGGCGCGGGCGGGGGACGGTGTCATCCTTCACGCCATGGTCCGCGAGCTTGCCCATAACCACGGCCACGCGCAGGATTTCGTGGCGCTGCCGGAAGACTATGAAGGTTTCCTCTCGAACCCCAATGCCATCAATGGCGCTCTCATCGG
>JBIIGF010000269.1:0-4097 GCA_044236665.1 Aestuariivirga sp.
CCCCGATGGTTCGGATGGGTTGAGGAAGAAGCAAGGAGCTTGGCCATGAACATTCAATACCGGCCAGAAGGACTTCCCGAGCGCCACGGTCTCTATGACCCGCGCAACGAACATGATGCCTGCGGCATCGGGCTCATTGCCAACATCCACAACACGAAATCCCACCGCATGGTGGCGGATGGCCTGTCCATCCTGAAGAACCTCGAGCATCGCGGTGCGGTGGGCGCCGACCCCAAGGCGGGCGACGGCGCGGGCCTCATGCTGCAGATCCCGCATGATTTCTTTGTCGAGGAATCAAAGCGCCTCGGTTTCGAACTGCCCGGCCCACAGCAATATGGCGTGGGCCAGCTCTTCATGCCGCGCGAGCCCGTCTACCGCCAGGACATCGAGCGCATCTGGTGGGAAACCACGCGCGAGGAAGGCCTCAAGGTTCTGGGCTGGCGCGATGTGCCGGTCGATTCCGCCGTTCTCGGCTATTCGGTGAAGGGCACCGAGCCCGTCCACCGCCAGGTGTTCATCGGCCGTGGGCCGACAATCCGCGATGAAGCGCATTTCGAGCGCAAGCTCTTCGTCTGCCGCAAGGTGGTGTCGAATCGCGTTCTGGAAGTGCTGGGGAGCAAGGCCAGGACCTACTACCCCGTTTCGGTGTCGGCCCGCACGCTGGTCTACAAGGGCCTCGTGCTGGGGGCCGAGCTTGGCGCCTATTACCGCGACCTTGAAGACCCGCGCGTCGAATCGGCCTTCGCCATGGTGCACCAGCGCTTCTCCACCAACACCTTCCCGAGCTGGCCGCTCGCCCACCCCTACCGCTTCATCTGCCACAATGGCGAAATCAACACGGTGCGCGGCAACTACAACTGGATGGCCGCCCGCCAGGCCAACATGAAGTCCGAGATCCTCGGCGGCGACCTCTCCAAGCTCTGGCCCATTTCCTATGAAGGCCAGTCGGACACGGCGTGTTTCGACAATGCGCTCGAATTCCTCACCATGGGCGGCTACTCGCTGCCGCATGCGATGATGATGCTGATCCCGGAAGCATGGGCTGGCAACCCGCTGATGGATGAAGACCGCCGCGCCTTCTATGAATATCACGCCGCCATCATGGAACCGTGGGACGGCCCCGCCGCCATGGTGTTCACCGACGGCAAGATGATCGGCGCCACGCTCGACCGCAACGGGCTTCGCCCCTCGCGCTACATGACGAGCGATGACGGCCACATCCTGCTCGCCTCCGAAATGGGCTGCCTGCAATTCGCCGAAGAACACATCACCCACAAGTGGCGCCTGCAGCCCGGCAAGATGCTGCTGATCGACCTTGAGCAGAAGCGGATCATCGCCGATGAGGAGCTGAAGAAGCAGCTTTCCACCGCCAACCCCTACAAGGAATGGCTGAAGCGCACCCAGATCGTGCTGAAGGACATGCCCGCGTCAAAGACAAAGCGCGCCCGGTCCACCGTCGCCCTGCTCGACCGCCAGCAGGCCTTCGGCTACACGCAGGAAGACTTGCGAGTCCTCATGGCCCCGATGGCCCAGACCGGCCAGGAAGCGGTGGGCTCCATGGGCAATGACGCGCCGATCTCGGCGCTCAGCGACCGGCCGAAGACGCTCGATACCTATTTCAAGCAGAACTTCGCGCAGGTGACGAACCCGCCGATCGACCCGATCCGCGAAGAACTCGTCATGTCGCTCGTCTCCTTCATTGGCCCCAGGCCAAACCTGCTCGACCTCAAGGGCACGTCCTCGCACATGCGCCTTGAGGTGTCGCAGCCGATCCTGACCAACGAGGATCTGGAACGCATCCGCACCATCGGTGCCGTTGCTGACAACCCGTTCCGCACCGCCACCATCGACATCACCTATGATGTGGCGAACGGCCACCAGTATATGGAGGCCGCCCTCGACTCTGTCTGTGCGCTGGCCGAGCGGGCAGTGAAGGATGGCTACAACATCATCATCCTCTCGGATCGCGCGGTCTCCGCCGAACGCGTGCCGATCCCCGCGCTGCTGGCCACCTCCGCCACGCACCATCACCTGATCCGCAAAGGTCTTCGCACCTCGGTGGGCCTCGTCGTTGAAACCGGCGAAGCGCGCGAAGTGCACCAGTTCTGCGCGCTCGCGGGCTATGGCGCGGAAGCCATCAACCCCTATCTCGCCTTCGAGACGCTGGAGGACATGCTCCCCACGCTGGAAGAAAAGATCACGGCTTACGAGGCCGTGAAGCGCTACATCAAGGCGATCGACAAGGGCATCCTCAAGGTCATGTCCAAGATGGGCATCTCGACCTACCAGTCCTATTGCGGTGCGCAGATCTTCGATGCGGTGGGCCTCTCCTCCGACTTCGTGAAGAAGTATTTCACCGGCACCGCCACACAGATCGAAGGTGTGGGCCTTCTCGAAATCGCCGAGGAGGCCTTCCGCCGCCATGAGAATGCGTTTGGCGAAAATCCGGTGTTCCGCGCCGCACTCGATGTCGGCGGCGAATATGCCCAGCGCATCCGCGGCGAGGCGCATGTTTGGAATTCCGAGACGATTTCCAATCTGCAGCACGCTGTGCGTGGCAATGCCAAGGACAAGTACGACGCCTTCGCCAAGGCAGTGAACGAGCAGTCCGAGCGCCTCAAGACCATGCGCGGCCTGTTCCGCATCAAGTCGGCGCAAGAGATGGGCCGCAAGCCCATCGACATTTCGGAAGTGGAACCCGCCTCGGCAATCGTCAAGCGCTTCTCCACGGGTGCCATGTCCTTTGGCTCGATCAGCCGCGAGGCACACACGACGCTGGCCATTGCCATGAACCGCATCGGCGGCAAGTCCAACACGGGCGAAGGTGGTGAAGAGGCCGACCGTTTCAAGCCGCTTCCCAATGGCGACTCGATGCGCTCCGCCATCAAGCAGGTGGCTTCCGGCCGCTTTGGCGTCACGGCGGAATATCTCGTCAATTCCGACATGATGCAGATCAAGATGGCGCAGGGAGCAAAGCCCGGCGAAGGCGGCCAGCTGCCCGGCCACAAGGTGGATGCGACCATCGCCAAAGTGCGCCACTCCACACCGGGCGTCGGCCTCATCTCGCCACCGCCGCACCATGACATCTATTCAATCGAAGACCTGGCACAGCTGATCTTCGACCTGAAGAACGTCAATCCGGCTGGGCAAGTGTCCGTGAAGCTCGTTTCCGAAGTGGGTGTCGGCACGGTGGCCGCAGGCGTCTCCAAGGCCCATGCCGACCACGTGACGATCTCCGGCTATGAGGGCGGCACGGGTGCCTCGCCGCTGACCTCCATCAAGCATGCGGGCCTGCCATGGGAGATCGGCCTCGCCGAAACCCAGCAGACCCTGGTGGCGAATGACCTTCGCGGCCGCATCGCGGTGCAGGCCGATGGCGGCATCCGCACCGGGCGCGACGTGGTGATCGCCGCGCTTCTCGGCGCTGACGAGATCGGCTTTGCCACCGCACCGCTGATCGCCGCTGGCTGCATCATGATGCGGAAGTGCCACCTGAACACCTGCCCCGTGGGTGTCGCCACGCAGGACCCGGAACTCCGGAAGCGCTTCAAGGGCCAGCCCGAGCATGTCATCAACTACTTCTTCTTCGTTGCCGAGGAAGTGCGCGAGTTGATGGCCCAGATGGGCCTTCGCTCCTATGAAGAACTTGTCGGTGAAACCTCCTGGCTCGACCAGGCCCCGGCCATCGCCCACTGGAAGGCGAAGGGCCTCGACTTCTCGAGGATCTTCGCGCGCCCGGATGTCGTCGGCCCCGTCGCCATCAGGAAGACCGGCACGCAGGATCATGGCATCGACAAGATCCTCGACCGCAAGCTGATCGCTGAGGCAAGGCCTGCCCTCGACGAGGGCAAGGCGGTGGTGATCAAGACCGACATCCACAACTATGACCGCACGGCGGGCGCCATGCTCTCGGGCGAGGTCGCCAAGCGCTACGGCCATGCAGGCCTGCCCGAGGATACCATCATGTGCAAACTCACCGGCATCGCCGGTCAGAGCTTCGGCGCATGGGCGGCCAAGGGTGTCACCCTCGAACTCACCGGCGAAGCCAATGACTATGTCGGCAAGGGCCTGTCGGGCGGCAAGCTGATCGTGAAGCC
>JBIIGF010000270.1:0-4090 GCA_044236665.1 Aestuariivirga sp.
GCTTGGCGGCGATGCTCGTCTTGCGGTAGTGCTATGCCTATTATACGCTAGAAACGACGTGATCCGTCGGCATTCGTGAGTGGTCCCACGGCGGTCGACGCAAATGATCTCTGAATGTTGGGTCAAAGCGCTGAAAGTCCGTTTTTGCCTGCCGTTCATAGATCTCAACTGACCCCAGCGGAATTCAGCGCCGCCTCGTCAGACTCGAAGCGGAGGCGTTGAGTTATGCGGAGCTTACTCAAATTTGCTTAATACTGCGACCGAAGAGTATGGTCCTTGGTCAGGGGAGACACATAAATGTTGCTACCAGTTGCGATAGGATGATCCGCGGAATAGTTGCATTTGCTTGCTAAGCAGATAAAGTATGCTTGTGAAATTTGCTGTTTTCACCGCCTTGTGGCAGGCTTCTGGAATATCGCGCAACTTCGGCGAATGCGGGTGGAGCCTGGTGTCGGTCGGGCCAAATACGGGCATCGATCATGATAACCGAATGGAACGCCAAGCGCACCTGAAATGCGGAATGTGCTCGTGGATACAGTTGTGAATGGCGCACGTCTTGCGTTTGCGTTTAGCGGTCCTGATGTTGAAACGTCGGAGATCATCTGGGATGTGGCTTGAGAGCGGACTTTGTGCATGACATTTGCCCGTAGTGTTTTGATCGCTGCTATTGCTGGGTGCGGACTTGCAGCTTACTGGTATGTCTGGCCGCAGGAGGCTGATCACTACACGATGGAAGAGCGGATGATTGCGCGCGAAATCACAGCGCCAGGCGTTTTGACGGCCAACCGGCGGGTCACGATTACCGCGAAGACGCCAGGATTTTTATCTGCCATTAACGTCGACCGTAATGACGTGGTGCGCCAGGGGCAGAGGCTTGCGGCGATGGACAATGCAGAACTTCGAAGTGAACTGGAGGCAGCGCAGGCCAACCAAAAAGCCACCGGTTTCATGATGGAAGAGGCGGAGGTTGAAGGCGACCGTGCGATAAAGGCACTTGAACTGGCGAACGAGGATTTCGGCCGTCAGACCGCGCTGTTCGAAAGCAAGACGATTTCAAGAGCGTCGTTCGATGCCTCATCTATCAATCTGCTGAACAGCAAGGCTGCAGTACTCAAGGCCAAGGCGGCCATCGAGCAAGCCAAGGCCCGTGCCGTAGCCGCCGAGGCCACGGCAGCCGCATTGTCTGCACGGCTTGCCGAAACTGACATCCGCTCGCCCATCGATGGCGTGGTGGTGTCGCGCAACAAGACGATCGGTGATCTTCTGGCACCTGGTGCCGAACTCTTCGAAATCATCGATCCGGCTTCAATCGTTGTTTCAGCACGTTTCGACGAGTCGACCATTGGCATACTGAAGCCAGGGCAGGCTGCGATAGTGGCGGTTTCGACGCTTGATAGCGACACGTTGAACGGCGAAGTGCAACGGGTGATGCGCGAGGTGGACCCTGAAACGCGCGAATTTATTGCCGACATTAAGCTTGAGAAACTTCCAGGGAGTTGGGCGATCGGGCAGCGCGCGACGGTGTCCGTTATCACTGATTCGGCCAGACCCGGTCTCGCCATACCGCAGAAACTTGTGGTGCGGCAGGGCGGCCGGCCTGGTGCATGGGTGCTGCGCCACGGCCGCGCCCACTGGGTTCAAGTCGAACTCGGTTATGTGAATGGCACCAGCATCGAAATCCGCCAAGGACTCTCGGCCAGGGACGTAGTGCTCGATCCGGCGGGCCGGTTCGAATGGCAGCGTGTCAAGGACGCGAAGGCGGCTCCGTGAATCTCGCGCTCAAGGATCTTCGGCACAGCTTCACTCGCTTTGCTCTTACCGTCTTCGGTGTTTCAATGCTCGTTACGGCGACGGTGGGAATGCAGGGCATGTACCGCGGTATTGTGTTCGAGGCGCTGTTGATCATTGACGCCATCGGGGCCGACATGTGGGTGGTGGAAGGCGGCCGCTTTGGCCCGTTTGCCGAGCCTTCATCCCTTCCGGGCAATCTCGACCGGCGGGTGGCAGGGGTGCAGGGTGTTGCACTCGCCCGCCGCTTCGCCAATTTCAACCAGCAATACGTAATTCAGGGCAAACCCGTTCGGATGTCCGTCGTCGGCATCGATTTTCCGGCTGACGTTGGCGGCTGGATCCCGCTGATTGCTGGACGGAGTTTTCAGGCCATGCATAATGAGGCCATTGCTGACCGTTCGATGGGCTTACGGCTTGGTGACGTCGTAAGGCTTGGCCGCGATGATTTCACCATTGTCGGCATCGCCAGTGGACAAGTCGACATGGCCGGCGATCCGATGATCTATCTGACGGTGTCAGATATTCAGAGCGCGGGCTTCCTGCTGCCTAGTGAGGCGGTGCTACTGAACCAACAGGCCAAGGGGCGATTCAAGATGGGAGGAGTAGAAGCAAGTGGAATCTCGGCTGTCTTAGTGACGCTGAACGCTGGTGCCGACGCGTCCATCGTGCAGGAGAGGATTCGGCGCTGGGGAGACGTTACGGTGCTGACGAGGGATGAACAGCACGAGGTGCTACTGGGCGGCCGTCTCTATAAGCTTCGCATTCAAATCCTGTCGTTTACTGTTATGACCCTGATCATTTCTTGCGCTGTGATTGCCCTGACGGTGTATACGATGACAGTCGAGAAGACCCGGCAGATAGCTCTCCTCAAGCTGATCGGCGCGCGTGACGGAATGATTACCGGCATGATCATGGTGCAGGCGCTGATCATTGGAGCCCTGAGTTTTGCGCTGGGCGTGATCAACGCCATGGTCATATTTCCGTATTTTCCCCGTAGCGTGCTGATCCTTCCCTTTGACCTCAGCTGGATCGGGTCGGCGTTCATGATCTTGACGCTGTTGGCCAGTTTGTTTGCCATCCGCAAAGCGTTGTCGATCCGCGCTCAAGAGGTGTTATCGTGAGCGGCATCCAGGCCGAAGCGCTCTCTGTCCGGTCGGTAAGCCGTTCCTTCGGCGTGGGCGCTGGTGAGGTCAATGTTCTGCATGACGCATCGCTTTCGCTTAGGGCCGGGCAAATCACCGGCATCATCGGTCCCAGTGGTTCGGGAAAAACCACCATGCTGATGATCGCCGGCCTGCTCGATCAGCCTGATGCGGGTGAGGTGCGGTTCTGTGAAGCGCGGGTCTCCTATCCAGGCGTCAAACTAGACAAGTTGCGTGACATAAGGCGGAAGCACTTTGGCTTTGTATTCCAGAAAGCTAACCTTATCCCTTTTCTGAACGCTTCCGAAAACGTCGCGCTGGCGCTTGAGATAGGGGGGCGGCCGCCCGCAGTAGCCAGGCGCATGGCTGACAACCTATTGGCAGAACTCGGCTTGGAGCATCGTCTAAAAAACATGCCGCAGCAGTTATCGGGTGGCGAGCAGCAGCGTGTTGCAATCGCCCGTGCCTTCGCCAATGATCCGCAGGTTCTGTTCGCTGATGAACCTACGGCCGCGCTGGACCCCTCTCGCGCCGAACAGGTGATGAAACTGTTCTGCGAATTCGCCGTGTCCAGAGGAACGGCGGTGTGCGTGGTAAGCCACGATCTCGGCTGGAAGAAATTTTCGAACGAGATCGTCGTGTTCGAAAACGGCCGCACTCATATTCAGTCCGGTCAAGCCAGGACATCCGCTGACTTTGGGTAAATCAGCCGCTCAGGCCAGTTCGCTGTCACGCTTGCCGATCATGGGATAGCCTAATGCTTCGAATGCAAATGCGAGCCGGGAGTTTATGATGCATATGTCGTCATTCGAAAGTGGCAAATCGTTTTTCCTGTAGTGTTTGATGCTTTCGACATAGGAATCCAGATCGCCTTTTACGGAAGGGAAGCCGGGAATTGATAGCTTTTCATAAATGTTGCCCAAAACCTTTACTGGATCAGCCTCGAGCTCCTCGTATCGCACTTCAATGTAGTTTTCATTAGGTATGGCTGCTCTGTCGCGGAGAAACGCCCGCATTAGGAGTTCATAGATGACAAGGACGATTTCCCTTTCGTCGAGGCCCTTGAGTGTCTGTAGTGTGGCGATTTTCCAGGCTTCGCGGTGCATGTGAAGCGTGGATCTGTAGACGTCATATGGCGACCGGTGGATATGGATAAA
>JBIIGF010000389.1:0-3137 GCA_044236665.1 Aestuariivirga sp.
GTATATAACCTGGATCGCGTGGGGTTCGGTCGAACGGTGGTGCCAGCAGCTTTACCAGCCGCGCATCATCATCCACGAGTTGTCTCGTTGCTGCGGCCACAGCTATCGCAGTGCGCTCGGGAGATGGGCCCCCGGCCAGTGCGGCCCATGATTGGGATATGCTGTCGATCTTGCACTCGTCGGACTCCTTCGAACCCCAGCTCAAGCCATCATCGGCGAAGGCCCGCACATACCATTCGCCGTCCCAACCCGCGCCGTCAGCCGCGAGGCGCAATTCCTCCGCGCGGGCTTTCCAGATATCATGGAGATCGCCACGTCCAACATCGTGGGCCAGTTCGGCAAAGATGTCGGCGCAGATTACCGCGAACCAGGCAAGCCACAGGCTTTCGCCGCGACCCTCTTTACCAACCCGATCCATGCCGTCATTCCAGTCTCCTGTACCGATGAGGGGCAGTCCATGGGCGCCCGTTGTGGCACCTCGATCCATGGCGCGCCGGCAGTGTTCGAACAGTGTTGCGCGCTCCGTGCCAGATGCAAAAAGAGCGTATCGGTCTTCTTCCTCCTGTCCAAGGGGCGGGGCAGACAGGAAGGAGACTTCCTCGTAAAGGATTGAAGTGTCGCCGGTTGCGTGGACATAACGGCCTGTCGCATAGACGAGCCACATCAAGTCGTCTGAGCAGTGTGTTCGCACGCCGCGGCCAAGAGGGGGGTGCCACCAGTGCAGCACGTCGCCTTCCTCGAACTGGTGTGACGCACACTCCAGAATGTGAGCGCGCAGGCGCAATGGCTCGGTGAACACGAGCGCAATCATGTCCTGAAGCTGGTCTCGGAAGCCGAAGGCGCCACTCGCCTGCTGAAATCCGGCGCGCGCAAAAATCCGTGACGCGTAGGTCTGGTTGAGGAGCCATCGATTGACCATCAGATCGAACGCAAGGTCCGGCGTTTTGACCTTTATGGCACCAAGGCGGCGCGACCACTCGGCATCATTCACAGCGAGCGCCTGCCTGACCGTTTCGATGCGCGTCCAGTGCCCCGCGAGGCGTGCGGCATCTACAGGGTTGGCTCCTTCACCCAGCACGAAGGCAACTTCTTGCGTTTCGCCGGCGGCGAGATCAACATGAACCTGAAATGCGGCGCATGGATCCGCGATGTCGCTCAACGCGCCATCAAGTCCCCAGGCCATGAGCCCGGCCGGCCGGGCCTCATTGCCTTGCCGGCCCAGAAACGTCGCGCGGTTACAGGTAAGGCTGTGTGGCGGCCGGCTGGCGGCCAGAAAAGCCGTACGGTCAGCAAATTCGGGGTTCCAGCCATTGCGTGCGATCAGCGCCCGGCTGTCGAAATCAAAACCGCAAACAACATGGGGCCGCGCGGTACTCTTCATCGCACCAAGGAGCCACTCGGCATAATAAGTAACGGTGAAGCGGCGGCCGCGGTCTCCGGGATTGGACAAGCGCAGGAGCGCCAGCTTCACAGGGTCATCTGGCGGGACGATGACCGTGAGGTGCTGCTTGATGCCATGGGTATGGCGTGTCCATGTCGTTGCGCCCGCCCGTTGGTGGATCTGGCATGTTGCGCTCCCGCCAGCGGGTAGGGGAGTGGGTGTCCAGATTTGTCCTGTTTCCTCGTCGCGTAGATAAAGCGCTTCCGCCTGCGGGTCGCGGACAGGGTCGTTCGACCATGGGGTCAGGCGGTGCTCGCCGCTGTTGATGGACCAGGTGAAGCCCAATCCCGCCTCGGAGACAATGGTTCCAAAGCTCTCATTGGCCAATACGTTGCACCACGGTGCCGGTGTCACCTGGCCATTCTCCAGATGGATCAGATAATCGCCTTCGGCCTCGGTAAAGCCTCCTAGGGAATTATCGAAACCGAGGCCTGCAGGACGGGCAGGCGGCGCAAGCGGTGCAGGCTCCGGCACGGGTGGACCAACCGGTTGGAAGGTCGGCAACTCAGCTGACGCCTGCTGCGCTGGCTTCACGGCCTCTGCCAGAGAACTGGCGGCTCCGTCGAGTGATAGGCGGGCTGTTGCCTCGAGTGTTCGCCGTTCGGTTGTTCCGAACCGGTCGACAGCCAAGAGATGAATACCTCCCGGTCCGCCCAGGCCCTCATGAACGTCCGCATCACGAAGGGCGGCAATCAACATATCGCGGAGTGGCTCCTGATAGCCGGAAGCGCCCTCCTGCAAGATGACCAGATCAACGCGAAGGCTGCGCTTCTTCCACCACTGGTGCGCGCGGATAACTACGGGCAGAAGCTGCGCGTGCGCGGTGTCAATGACCCGCACAAGAATGATCGGCAGATCGCCGGACAGCCCCATTGTCCAGAGGTGGGGTTGTGCGGGAAGGCCTGTCTCCTCCGTCGGCGCCAAAGCCAGCGGAGGCCTTCGGGGAAAAATGATATCGGTGCACAGGGCCTGCGCCTCTGCAAGTGCGCGAGAATCCAGCCCGAGACGGTGCGCTTCGAGCGCCGCAGACCGTAGCGCGTCCTCCATCGCCCAGTCGAGGGCGGATGGGGTTGCGTATCGCTCTGCCACCTCAAGCGCGGTCTCGCGGGTACCTGCTGCCACAGTCACGAAATCGACCTGCGCCCGCGCGCCCGGTGCGAGGACGACGCGCGCCCTGAGGGCCATGATCGGGTCGAGAGTCCAGCCTGCATCGCCGAACAGCGGTTCCACCGCACCCGGCGGCCGCTCCGGGTTACCGTGCCGCCCGAGGAATTTCCGGCGGTCTGTCTCGAAGCCTGCCGGCGTCACTGCGGGATCACCCTGAAGGAGGCTTTGGACGACTACCGGTGGACTGTCGGAAGGCCGTCTCGGGCGCCGCCTGAACAGCAGGGCATTTTGTTCTTCAAGCCGCTCGCTGTGAATGAACAGTTTGCTGAAGGCGGGGTGGCGTTCATGCGCGGGCGCAGGCGCAAGCACAACTTCCGCATAGCTCGTCACATTGATCTCGCGTGTGCGTCCACTTTCGTTTGACAGCGTGACGCGCCGGATCTCGATATCGTCACCCGGCGCAATGGCAATCTCCATGCTTATCGACAGGCCGTCCATTCGCTCATGAAATTCGATCTTGTGGGCATGGAAGGTCGTCTCCGATGGATCGCCCACTCCGTAACTACCAAGCGTCCGCACCATTCCGCTG
>JBIIGF010000271.1:0-4080 GCA_044236665.1 Aestuariivirga sp.
AGCCTGACCTTCACCGGAACCCCGGGCGGGCTCCAGCCGCCGCCTCCGCCCGCTCATTCCGACACCCCGGCGGGAACTGCACACAGCGCTTGCGATGCATGATCGCCCGCTACTTTACCGGGAATCCCCCTTGAGTACGCCCTTCTTTGCCAGGAGATCCATCAACTCCTTAACCTTCTGGGGCGGCACTTCGCGGATGTCGCCCGCGGGTAGGTCGCCCAGGATAAAGGGGCCGTATTGCAGCCGGACGAGGCGGTTCACATGGCAGCCGAAGTGCTGAAACAGCTTGCGGATTTCGCGGTTCTTGCCTTCCGTCAGCACACAACGGTACCAGCGGTTGGCCCGGCCCTGTTGGCCATATTCCTCGACAAATTCGGCGCCCCGGTAGTTGATGCCCTCCACCGTGACGCCTTCGGCGATGGCCTTGATGTCATCCGGCGTGAGGGCACCCCTGACCCGCACCCGGTAGAGGCGCGAGAGGGCCGTTTCGGGGCTCATCATCGCCTGGGCCAGCGGCCCGTCGGAGGAGAGCAGCAGCAGTCCTTCGCTATTGACGTCCAGCCTGCCGACATAGACCACGCGCGGATTCGTGCGCGGCCATTTGGGCGGCGTCAGGGCCGGAAGGTCGAAGATGGTGGCACGCCCCCGCGGATCGCTGTTGGTGACCAGCACATCCACCGGCTTGTTGAGCATGAACAGGCGCGGCAGGGGCTTCGTGTCGAGCGCCACCGGGCGGCCATCGACGTTCACCGCGTCGCCCTCCTCGACTGGCGTGGTCGGCAGCGCCGTGGCACCATTGACGCGCACCCGGCCTTCCGCCACCAACCGCTCCGCCTCGCGGCGGCTGCCGATGCCAGCCCGCTGAAGAAAGATGTTGAGACGCATCAGCCGCCCGTAACCGGCGGGAAGAAGGCAATCTCCCGCGCGCCCGCGATTGACGCCTCGAGCGCCACATGGTTCTGGTCCACGGCGGCGCGCAGCGTGCGCCGGTCTGCCAGCGCAGCGGCCACCGCCTCGTCACGCGCGCTCAGAAATTCGATCAGGGCCGCGACCGTGGTGACCGACGCCGGAAGCTCGATCTCTTCCATGCTGCGGCCAGCGATCTGCCGGATTCGGGCGAAATAGAGAATTCTCATTCAGTCCACGACATGACGGAGGCCGGCCCGGAAGTAATCATAACCGGTATAGAGGGTGAGGCCCGCCGCGATCCACAGCATGGCGATGCCGAGCACCGTGGTGTGGAGCGACATCGCATCGCCCGCCGGGCCCGCGATGAGAAAGCCGATCGAGACCAGCTGCACCGTCGTCTTCCACTTGGCGATCTTCGTGACGGGGACAGACACCTGCAACTCGCCCAGATATTCGCGCAGGCCCGACACCAGCACCTCGCGCGAGAGGATGATGATGGCCGCCCAGATATGGCCACCGGCCAGAATGCCGTCGGCGCACAAAACGAGCAGCACCACAGCGACCAGTACCTTGTCGGCGATGGGGTCCAGCATGCGGCCCAGCGAGGATTGCTGCTGCCACTTGCGGGCGAGGTAGCCGTCAAAGAAATCGCTGATCGCCGCGAGAACATAAATGGCCAGCGCCGCCCAGCGGGCATCATTGCCGCCCCAGAGGAGCAGGGCCGCCACAACGGGCACGGCCAGAATACGGCCATAGGTCAGGATGTTCGGCAGGTTCCATACCTGCGAGTACCGCATCGGATTTCTCGTTTCCATTCCGTCCATCGCGCTGCTCATTCCGCACTGTCGTGGAAGTGGTCATAAATCGCCTGCGCCAGCGCATGGCTTACCCCCTCCACGGCGGCCAGATCCGTCACGCTGGCCCGCGCTACTGATTTGGCTGAACCGAAGGCTTGCAGCAAGGCTTTCTTGCGCAGGGGTCCAATGCCAGGAACATCATCCAGCGGGTTGACGCCGATGGCGCGGCTGCGCCTTGCCCGGTGGGAGCCGATGGCAAAGCGGTGCGCCTCATCGCGCAGGCGCTGGATGTAGTAGAGTACGGGGTCCCGGCCCTCGAGCATGAAGGACGGGCGGCCCGGCACATAGAAATGTTCCCGGCCGGCATCGCGGTCCGGCCCCTTGGCGACACCCGCCACCGGCAGGTCACCGAGGCCAAGCTCCTCGAGCACCGCCCTTGCAGCCGAGAGCTGGCCCTGACCGCCGTCGATCAGCACCAAGTCGGGCCAGGCCTGTACCTCCTTGCCCTCCTCGCCGCCGCGTGCCTCGCCCTGTTCCTTGAGCAGGCGGCTGAAGCGCCGGGTCAGCACTTCGCGCATCATGGCGAAGTCGTCGGAGCCGATCTCCTCCGAGCGGATGTTGAACTTCCGGTACTGAGACTTCAGGAAGCCATCCGGCCCCGCCACCACCATGCCCCCCACCGGGTTGGTGCCCTGAATGTGGGAGTTATCGTAGACCTCGATGCGGCGCGGCACCTCTGCCAGCCCGAAGACACGCTGCACGCCCTCCAGAAGTTTTACCTGCGAGGAGGTTTCGGCCATCTTCCGCCCCAGCGCCTCGCGCGCATTGGTGAGCGCGTGGTCGACCAGCCCCTTCTTTTCACCGCGCTGCGGCACGGCGATCTCGATTTTCCGCCCGGCATGGGTGGAGAGCGCCTCCTCCAACAGTTCACGCTCCTCGATGTCATGCGAGAGCAGCACAAGGCCAGGCACCGGCTTGTCGTCATAGAACTGCGCCATGAAGGCGGCGAGGATCTCGGCCGGCTCATGGCTCCTGTCGGCCTTGGGGTAATAGGCGCGGTTGCCCCAGTTCTGGAACGAGCGGAAGAAGAACACCTGGATGCAGGTCTGGCCGCCCTCCTGCGCAAGGCCGAACACGTCCGCCTCCTCCACGCCCTGCGGGTTGATGCCCTGAGTCTGTGTCACGAAGCTCATCGCCTGGATGCGGTCACGGCAGAGCGCGGCGCGTTCAAAGTCGAGCGCCTCAGAGGCTTCCTCCATCTGCCGTGCCAGCTCGGCCTTCACCGCCTGGCTCTTGCCATTGAGGAAGGCTTCGGCCTCCCTGACCAGCTCATCATAGGGTTCAGGTGCGACGTAGTTCACGCAGGGCGCCGAACAGCGCTTGATCTGGTAGAGGAGGCAGGGCCGCGTGCGGTTGGCATAGACACTGTCATTGCAGGAGCGCAGGAGAAACGCCTTCTGCAGCGTGTTGATGGCGCGGTTGACGGCACCCGCCGACGCAAAGGGGCCATAGTAGCTGCCCTTGCGATTGCGTGCGCCGCGGTGCTTCACCAGCTGCGCCACGCGGTGGTCCTTGGCAATGAGGATGTAGGGGAAGGACTTGTCGTCCCGCAGCACCACATTGTAGCGCGGCTTCAGCTTCTTGATCAGATTGGCCTCGAGCAGCAGCGCCTCGGCCTCGGTCGTGGTGGTCACGAATTCCATGTTCACGGTGAGCGAGATCATGGCGGCAATGCGGTTCGAATGGCCCCACGGCCGCGTGTAGTTGGACACGCGGTTCTTGAGGTTGCGAGCCTTGCCCACATAGATCACGTCGCCCTTCGCATCATACATGCGGTAGACGCCGGGCTTGCCCGGAAGCCTGGTCACAAAATCGCGGATCAGCTCGGCCCCAGCGAGGGCATCGCCCTGAGGCATTCCGGATTCAGGTGGTTGCGGCTCGTTCGTCATGGCAGCTTACATACATCCCCCGCCCCCATTTGGGGAAGCAGGCGCGTGGCACCAAGCAAAAACCGGCGCCAAGGGGCGCCGGTTTCCGCTGCTGAGGATGCAGGATCAGGTGTTACGGCCCATAGGGGCTGACGCATTGGTTGACGCGCCCGCTGTAGGCCACCCAGGTATTGGTACGCGGGTTGTAGGAGCGGTAACGGTCAAGGCACCAGCGCACATGGCGGTTGCCATAGGCCCGTACCCGCGGCGCGACATAGTAATCATCATAGTAATAGGCGCCGGCCCCCAGCCCGATGCCAAACCCGATTGCCGGATAGGTCCACCACGGATTCTGATACCAGTAGCCGCGATAGTAGTGGCGGCAATTGTTGCTCCAGCCGTTGCAGCGATAGCCGTGACGGTACTGATTGTACCGCGGATAGCCA
>JBIIGF010000272.1:0-4075 GCA_044236665.1 Aestuariivirga sp.
ACTGGTTAGACTACCCGCCGGCCTGCGGTAAGGCTGATGCTTGGCGTCTTTTGCGACTAACTTCCCTCTGATTGGCTTCAGAGTTTATTCAGCGAAATATCAACGCGGTATTTGTCAAAGGAGTGGTCAGTCCGGCTAATTCCTGAACAGGGCCTTGAGGAGGGCGGCGGGGAGGAACAAGACATGGGGCATTCATTGAAACGCCAGGCTGCCGCGCCGGCGAAGACGTTGCTGCCGAACAATGTTCCCGCGAACAAACTTTCGCAGGAGGAAGGCCCTGCGAAGGGTACGCTCTGTGGCAGATGCCGGGCAAGGAAAACAGTACAGCGTCACGTGGTGGTTCCCGTGCCGTCTGCAAGCCAACCCGCGTATGTTTCTTGTAGTCCTCGGGCCAGTGGGCGCGCGCGGTTCCAGCCCAGCATTTGGAGGCGGCGGGTATCGGCTAGCTTCCGCGGCGATCCATCGGGCCTTGTCGGATCAAATTGAAGCTCCCCCTCGTAACCAACCGTTTGGCATACCAGGCGGGAAAGCGCGGCGATCGAGATCTCCTCGCCGGAGCCGACGTTTATCGCCGTCTCGCCGTCGTAGTTTTTGATAAGGAAGAGAGCGGCGTCGGCCAGGTCGTCAACGTGAAGAAACTCCCGGAGCGGCTTGCCTGAGCCCCAGACCGTCATATGGGGGGATCGCGCCGTCTTCGCCTCGTGGGCCTTCCTCAGTAGCGCGGGGAGAACATGTGATGTCTCTAAGTCGTAATTGTCGCCAGGACCGTAAAGGTTTGTGGGTTGGCATGAAATATAGCTCGCACCGTACTGACGACGGTAAGCTTGAGTGAGCTTGAGGCCAGCTATTTTTGCGATCGCGTACCACTCGTTTGTCTCCTCAAGCGGCCCGGTCAGGAGTGCTTCCTCCGGAATGGGCTGCGGGGCGCGTTTTGGATAGATGCACGTCGAGCCTATGAAGATCAGTCGCTCGACGCCGGCTTCGTGCGCTCCATGTATGATGTTTGCCGCGATCATCAGATTGTCATAGAGGAAGGATGCTGGGCTTGCCGCGTTGGCGGCGATGCCTCCAACCTTCGCAGCCGAAAGAAAGACCACATCTGGCCGATTTGTTTTTATCCAATCGGCTGTTGAGGCCTGGTTTCGGAAGTCGATTTCATCGCGAGGCAGGCGAAGGAGTTTGCAATCCTCGGATCCAAGACGGCGGATAATGGCCGAGCCGACCATTCCATGCTCACCAGCGACCCAGACGCGTTTGTCAGAGAGAGAGTATGGGAGGATTTCTGTCAACGGGCTGCTCCGTGAATTCGTACGCACCTAGCGAATCTCGAATCGCACTCGGTGATTACACTCGTGCTGACCAGGCCTGCGCAAAGCAAATCATAGTTGGGCGGCCAAAGCAGTGGAGGACCTTCACAGTCTGCCCGGGCGCCGGGGACCGTTTCACGGAACTCTGATCCATCTGCGCTTTGCCGATTGCGCCACGATGAGCCAGAGGCCCTCCCTTCCTCAGGTCATCCGATGTGTCTGAGAAGCGGTGACGTTAGACAAGCAGCCGCGGCTAGCGAACGTCATCGACCGGATATGTGCGCATGTCGTAGTCGATTCCCTGGCGGTTTCTGGGAGATCGATCTGAGTAGGGCGGTGATCGTTCCGGACCCCGGCGGCTCGACGATGCGGAGCGTCTGTTACCCGGGGCGTTACTCCAAAACACACTGGTTCCCTGAGCGGGGTAACAATCTTCGCTTAAGGGCTTGGAAAATTTGGCTCCCCGACCTGGACTCGAACCAGGGACCATTCGATTAACAGTCGAATGCTCTACCAACTGAGCTATCGGGGAATGCGAGCGCGGCTATAGCAGAGCGTTTTGATGGGGAAAAGTACTTTCTCGCCTTTTTGCGAAATTCCCTGAAAACTGTGCAAAAGCGGGGTGTTGCGGGCCGCCGGCAGGGTGGGGGATCAGCGGTTCTGCTGCCGCCAGTCCCAGGGCATGTCGAACCGGCCAGCCCAGATACCGCGCCGGTGTGTCCGGGCTCTGTCCTCCTGCGGAATGTAATCGTTTCCATAACGACGAAATGCGACGGCCCAGCCCTGTTCCACCATCCAGCCATTGAGATTGGTTCCGGCCGTGAAGCACACGGCGATAATGCGCCCATAGCGGTCGCGGCCCTTTGCCACGCATTGGACCGGCGCGCGGCCGATCCTGTCCGCCAGGGCGAAGGCGGCACGCCTGCCGCAAGGGTAGGGCGCGCCGTCTGCGGCTTGGCAGCGCTGGCGGCTCTCCGGGGCGTCGATGGCGTCCAAGCGGATCCGCTGACCGTGGATCTCGATGGTATCGCCGTCGATAACGGTTGCAGTGCCTTCAAGCATCGTCGCGGCGGCAGACGCCTGCGGTAAGGCTTCACTGGCGGAAAGGATCACTGCAAGACCGAGAGCGACAAGACGGAGAGCCATGCCGGTCCTCATGGCGCAGGCCGGGGCGAATGGAAAGGCCCCGCTGGCTGCGTTGTCAATAAAGCCTGATTTTCAGGATGTTGGAGGCCTCGGAGGGAATCGAACCCCCGTGCAAGGATTTGCAGTCCTCTGCGTAACCACTCCGCCACGAGGCCTTCGGGCGCGGCTTATAGTGGAAGCCCCGCGGTGAAACAACCTCTTCTTCCTTCTCACCGCTCAACCCGCCCCGGCGTTAAGCATGTTTGGTGGTGTTTCGGTGGACTTGCGCGTGATCCTTCGCTAACAGAATGGTATAAATTGCATTAACCGACCCGTGCCAGGACGATCATGACCGATTTTGCTGCCGCCCGCCTGAATATGATCGAATCGCAGGTCCGGCCGAATGGCATCACCGACCGGCGGATCATCGCCGCGATGGAAGCGTTGCCGCGCGAGGATTTCGTGCCCGGGAGCCGTAGCGCGCTGGCCTATGTCGACGAGGATGTGCCGCTGGAGCCTGCCGATGCGTCGGCTGGGCCGCGCGCCCTGATTGAAGCCATGGCCTTCGCCCGTATGCTTCAGCATGCCGTCATCCGTCCCGGCGACAAGGCCTTGGTGGTGGGGGCAGGTACTGGATACGGCGCGGCCGTGATTGCGGCGCTTGCTGGCAAGGTCGTGGCGCTCGAATCCGATCCCGCACTTGCTGCTGCGGCGCGCGCCAATCTTGCGGGCCTTGCCAATGTCACGCTGGTGGAAGGGCCGCTGGAGGCGGGCGTCAGTGCCGAACAGCCCTTCGATGTGATTGTTCTTGAAGGTCGTGTGGAGGAGGTTCCCCACAGTCTGCTCGGCCAGTTGGCCGAAGGGGGCCGTCTGGTGGCGGTGATCGGAACCAATGTCGTTGCGAAGGCGACGGTGTTCACGCGGGCGGAGGCGGTGATGGCGCAGCGCCAGGTGTTCGACGCATCGATCACGGCTTTGCCGGGCTTTAGGAAGAAGACCCCGGCTTTCGTGTTTTGAGTTGGTGGTCATGCTGCCGGCGTGAGTGGGACTGCCTCGGGCGCGCATGAGCCCGAAATGAATGGTGAGGGTTATGAAAGCAAAGTTGGTAAGGCTGTTTCTCGGGAGTGCGCTGTTTTCGGCTGCGGCGTTGCTGAACACCCAGAGCACTCTCGCCGATACGCTGTTTGGCGCCATGGAAAAGGCCTATGTGACCAACCCAACCCTTGATGCCGCCCGCGCCGGCCAGCGCGCCGCGGATGAACTGGTGCCGCAGGCACTCTCCGGCTGGCGCCCGACCGTTGCGGTGCAGGGCAATGTCGAACGCTTCGCCTCGTCGCAGAAGGGCGAGATCATCGATAACAATACAGGCGACATCGAGGACTTCCTCGCGACCGACAACGGCACATCGGGTGACATCGCCATTCAGCTCAATCAGCCGGTGTTCCGCGGCTTTGGAACGGTGGAGCGCACGAAGAGCGCGGAAGCCCGGGTCGATGCTGGCCGTCAGAACCTGCTCGAGACCGAGCAGCAGGTGCTGTTCAATGTGGTTCAGGCCTATATGCGGGTGTATGCCGGCCGCCAGTTCGTGGCGCTGCGCAAGCAGGACGTGGCGGCGCTTCAGGCACAGGTGCGGGCCTCGCAGG
>JBIIGF010000273.1:0-4058 GCA_044236665.1 Aestuariivirga sp.
GGTTCGGAGAACTGGGCGATGACCTGAAGCCCATCGACAGGTTCTTCACCGGCAAGCCCGACATCTACCACGCGCTGCAGGCCTGCCTGATCCCCCTGTTCCCGGCCTCGGGAAGCCTGATGCGCGCCATCCCCGCCTGAAACAAAACGGCAGGCCCCAAGGGCCTGCCGCCAAATACCGACGTGGTCCCTGAAATCAGGGGTGGGTCTTGAGGAAGGCGATGACGTTGGCCAGATCTTCCGGCTTCTTCAGGCCGGCAAAGGCCATTTTGGTCTTGGGGACGAAACCCTTGGGGTTTGCCAGATAGGTCGTGAGGTTCGCCTCATCCCAGACAAGGCCCTCGGCACCCTTGGCGATCATGGCTTCCGAATACTTGTAGTCGGCAACCGCGGCTGCCTTGCGGCCGACGACGCCCTTCAGCGTGGGGCCGACCTTGTTCACGCCCTTCTCGACCTCGTGGCAGGCCTTGCACTGGTTGAACACCTTGGCACCCGCCGCGGCATCGCCTTCGGCCTGCGCGGGCACAACAAACAGAATGGCCGAAGCCATGGCTGCGAAAACCGACTTCCTCAACATGGATGATCCCTCCAGGGGTTAGCTTGCATTCCGAATGACCCCGGCCTCCCTGATGCGGCCTGTTATCCGGCAATTCACGAACACCTTCATAAGGCCTTGTGTGCGGTAAGCGCAATACGGATACCGTTGCGCAATATTGCGACAAATGGCTACCGGCGGAGGTTTTCCGCCCAGCCTTCCGGAAGGTCAGGATATGACCCAAATCAAGAGGTAGCCTGTCCGGCCATGCTACCACGCGGCGAAATCGCGCAACCGCATTCCGCCGGAGTTTCGCTATAGAGGCCCTGAACCGGCGGCCGCGGCCCGCGGCCGGAAGCCCCGCCCGAGAGGACGAGATGAACTACGAGGACTTTTTCAGAACCGAACTCGACACCCTGCGTTCCGAGGGGCGTTACCGCGTGTTTGCCGATCTGGAGCGCAAGGCCGGGCAGTTTCCGAGGGCGATCCACCACGGGGCGGAGCAGCGCGACATCACCGTCTGGTGCTCCAATGACTATCTCGGCATGGGCCAGCACCCGAAGGTCCTCGCCGCCATGCATGAGGCACTGGACCGCTGCGGCGCGGGTGCGGGCGGCACGCGCAACATTTCCGGCACCAACCATTACCATGTGGAACTGGAGCGCGAACTGGCCGATCTCCATGGCAAGGAGAGCGCCCTGCTCTTCACCTCGGGCTATGTCTCGAACTGGGCGGCACTGGGCACGCTGGCATCGGCGCTGCCCGACTGCGTGGTGTTCTCGGATGCGGGAAACCATGCCTCGATGATCGAGGGCATCCGCCACAGCCGCGCCGAGCGCCATGTGTTCCGGCACAATGACCTCGCTGACCTCGAGCGCCTGCTGAAGTCGGTTGATCCCGCCCGGCCGAAGCTCATCGCCTTCGAGTCGGTCTATTCGATGGATGGCGACATTGGCCCCATCCGCCAGATCTGCGATCTGGCCGATAGACATAATGCCATGACCTATCTCGACGAGGTGCATGCGGTGGGCATGTATGGCCCGCGCGGTGGCGGCATTGCCGAACGCGAAGGCCTGATGGACCGCGTGACGGTGATCGAGGGCACGCTGGGCAAGGCCTTCGGCGTTGTGGGCGGCTACATCACGGGCTCGGCGGCGCTGTGCGATTTCGTGCGGAGCTTCGCCTCCGGCTTCATCTTCACCACCGCCCTGCCGCCTGCCATCGCGGCGGGTGCGGCGGCATCCATCCGCCACCTGAAGGCCAGCGAGTTCGAGCGCATGCGCCACAAGGAACGCGTGGCGCGGCTCCGCCGCAGGCTCGACCAGGCCGGCGTTCCCTACAAGGCGAATGACAGCCACATCGTGCCGGTGATGGTGGGCGATGCCAAGAAGTGCAAGTGGATCAGCGACCTGCTGCTGGAGCAGCATGGCATCTACATCCAGCCTATCAACTACCCCACCGTGCCGCGCGGCACCGAGCGGCTGCGCATCACGCCCACACCGCTGCACAGCGATGCCGACATCGACCACCTCGTCGCGGCCCTCTCCGAACTCTGGTCGCAGTGCGCCCTGTCACGGGCCGTCGCCTGAACGGGGGAAGTGGTGGGCCCACCAGGACTCGAACCTGGAACCAGACGGTTATGAGCCGTCAGCTCTAACCATTGAGCTATGGGCCCCACCCGGGGCGCATGGCTACATCAAATCGGCGCGCCATGCTATAGGCTCTCCGGCATGACACATCCCCTGACGCCGGAAGCCGCCGTTGACCAGCTGATCGCCCTCTACCGCGAGGCGGCGGGCAGCCTGAAACACTGCCTCGAGCGCTATTTCGACACCCGCGAGGCGCCCTCGCCGGCGGAGCGCCGCACCTTCTGCTACCCGGAGATTCGCGTCGCCTACCGTTCGACCGGGGTGCAGCCGCGCATCGCCCGCGCCTATGGCAAGTTCCAGGCACCGGGCACCTACGCCACCACCGTCACCCACCCCGAGCACTTCCGCCGCTACCTGACCGAGCAGCTGAGCTTTCTGGTGAAGGATTACGGCGCGGAGATTTCCGTCGAACGCTCCGACCAGGAAATTCCCTACCCCTATGTGCTCGAACAGGGCGACGATCTCGGCCGCAACGGGGCAACGGCGGCGGAACTTGCCCTGCATTTCCCCGCCCCGCGGCTCGCCAATGTGGGCGACGAGGTGGCGGACGGGCTGTGGACCCCTCCGCCGGGCGAGGCGCTGCCGCTGTCGCTGTTCGATGCGGTGCGGGTGGACTATTCGCTGAAGCGGCTGCAGCATTATACGGGAACCAACTGGCGGGCCATCCAGCCGTGGATCCTGCTCACCAACTATCACCGCTATGTGGACCAGTTCGTGAAATGGGGCCTCCAGCAGCTGGCGGGCGACAGCCCTTATGCGGTGCTGCACCTGCCGGGTGGCGGCAAGATCACCCGCGGCATGGACGCGGAGATGATATCGGTGGTGATCGGCGCCTCGCAATGGCACCGCTACCAGATGCCCGCCTATCATTTGGCCCGCGGCGATGGCCATGGCGGTGTCACGCTGGTCAACATCGGCGTCGGCCCCTCCAACGCCAAGAACATCACCGATCACCTCGCGGTGTTGCGCCCGCATTGCTGGCTGATGGTGGGCCATTGCGGCGGCCTGCGCCAGAGCCAGCGCATCGGTGACTATGTGCTGGCCCATGGCTATCTGCGGCAGGACCGGATCCTCGATGCGCTGGTGCCGCCCGAGATTCCCATTCCGGCCCTCGCCGAGGTGCAGGTGGCGCTGCAGCACGCTGCCGCTCAGGTAACGGGCGAACATGGCGATGCGCTGAAGGAACGCCTGCGCACCGGCACCGTGGTGACCAATGACGACCGCAACTGGGAACTGCGCTGGAGCCAGGAACTCCGCCGCATCAACCTGTCGCGCGCCATCGCGGTGGACATGGAATCCGGCACCATCGCGGCCCAGGGCTACCGCCTGCGCGTTCCCTATGGCACGCTGCTCTGCGTTTCCGACAAGCCGCTCCACGGCGAGATCAAGTTGCCCGGCGCCGCCAACGCCTTCTATGACCGCGCGGTGGGCGAGCACCTGCTGATCGGCCTCCAGACCATCGAAATCCTGCGGGGCAACGTGAGCCAGTTGCATTCAAGGAAGCTCCGCAGTTTCGACGAACCGCCGTTCCGCTGACGCCCAACTCGCGCCGCATTCGCCCTCCATCCAGCGAGCACCGTCAGGAGAACACCATGCACCGCTTCACGCTCGCCGCCTCCGCCCTTGCCGCCCTTCTGTTCACCGCCAGTCCCTCCCTCGCCGATGAGGTCAAGATGCCCCGCACCATTTCCCTGTCAGGCCACGGTGAAGTGAAGGCCGCCCCCGACATGGCCGTCGTGACGACGGGTGTTTCGACCCAGGCCGCAACCGCCGCCGATGCACTGGCCGCCAACACCACTGCCATGACGGCGCTGTTCGCCGCGCTCAAGGCCGCCGGCATCGCCGAGAAGGACATGCAGACCTCCAACTTCATGA